>SLDM01000423.1 GCA_007125255.1 Phycisphaerales bacterium | reverse complement strand
GTGAGATCGCCGAGCGGCTCGGTTTCGATCGGCGTCTCGGCGGCCGGGCCGAGATCGAGATTCTGGCGGATCTTGCTCATGGACTCAGGATACCCGCTCGAACGGCATGTCGCAGGGAGGGCGGCGGTTTCATCTCAGCGCCACTCGAGAATCTGGTCATCGAGGCGAGGGTGCTCCAGGCGCAGGCGGAAACCCGTCTCGGTCCGTTCGTACTCGATCGACCGGCCGGTCACGGGATTCGTGGGGGGCTGCCATGAAACTGGCCCTGACTCTGGCCCTGACTCTGGCCCCGAATCTGGCCCTGTCTCAGGATAGTCGCCGTGCTCCGCGCGGTGACGACGAAGCTCGAACGCGGCTTCGAGCTGGAGAAAACGCCCTTCGACGCGCCAGATCGCTTCGACCGCACGGTCGATCGCGGGAGTGGCCATATTGGCTGGCATCAGGAAGACGGAATCAGGGAACTCCAGATCCGACCAGTCCTGCTGCCAGTAGGGCATCTCCGCCTGACGGTGCGCCTTCAGCATCAGATCAAGGTACTCCGCGACATTGCGGCCGCGCACCACCCGCATCGCGCCGTCGGTCGCAGCCGCGATCATGGGCAGCGAGTGCGCGCCCTCGTGCAGAACCATTTTCTTCGTCAGCTCGCCCGGCGCGGGGCGATCAAGCCACGATGGATCGGCAATCAACTCAGGTTGATCCTGCAGTGCTTTGTCGAGCGCCTCGAGCGCGGTCATCCGGATCGCGAGAGAGTTGACTGTGTTCAAGATGGTCGCCGGCTGCATCGAATGCGACGCCAATTTCATCATGGCATGGAAACGTTGCTCCGCGGCCTCGAGATCGCCGCGGGAAAGCTGGCGTAGAAGATCGGCGTACATCAGGCGGGCGGCATTGCGCATCTGCCCTTGCAAGTCGAACGTCATTGCGGTTGGGTCGGACAATGATGCGTATTCATCTTCCCCCCAGTGACACTGTTCCATCATCGCGGCTTCGAGCAGTTCCCTCAGCAGTTCCTCGTGCGGCCCGAGCAGTTCATCCAGCGCGTCCGGATCATGAGGACTCTCATCCAATGTCCGGGTGAACTGCTGGGCTTGAGTTGCGACCGTGACCTCGGGCAGAATGCGCCGGTAGATCACCGCCGCGTTCTCTTCATCGGGAATCGGCTCGGGCACCAGCTTGGAGAGATCATCCACGCCGCCCGCCGCTTCCCACTCGGCGGTCAGTTCCGCGTGATCGCCAAGCAGGAACGCGTTCAATGCCGCCAGAAGGAGTACGCACAAGACGACCACGACCACGATCAGCGGCATGAGCCACCGGCGCCGACGTCCTGACGCTGATTTGGTTCTTGCGGTCGATTCAGACATCGTCCCACCTGCGGGTACTCGAAAGTAATCGGGTCACAGCACTATCACATGGTATGGGACGAAATGAGCAGATCAATGTCAATGAATCCCGATCAATCCGGGTCATTCCGTATCATGCCGCGAACCGTTCCAGTGCAGCCGCTGCTGGCGAAACTCCGAATCACTAGTGAGCGAGAACTCGGTGTCACTGAGACGATCGTATCGCAGCGGATTGCCCGTCACCGGATCATCCGTCGGCTGGAGACCGACGTCCGGTACCGTGCCGTTGCGCTCAAGATACTCAAGAATGGTGAGCGCATTGCGCGTCAGTTCCCGCTCGACCTCAGCGCGGCTGAGCTGCTGATCGTAGTAGCTGTACGGTGGCGAGAGGTCCTCCATCAGCCTCTGTTTCGAACTGAAACTGTAACCCGGGTCGATAATCACTTGAGAGACTCTTGCGGCGGGAGAGGTTTCGATTATTTCGGCATTGAACAGCAGGCGTTCAAGGTACACCGTGCGCTGTTTCGTCATGTCCCTCATCGACGATCGCGGCGGAGACCGGTAATCCATGGTGGTGGTCATGGAACGCAGTTGCCGCGCGGGAATCTGAACCCGAAGCCCTTCGACCAGGAACGCCTGCCTGGCGCCGCGGCGCGGATCAATCTCGTGAAGGGCGGCAGCGAGTTTCGGGCTCGCCCGGCCGGCCCGGCCGTGAATGCGTTCGATCGCCCGGAAGACATCAGATTGAAGGCGGGCGCGGCTGAGAAGGGTGACCGTCATGGGCGGCTCGGCCAGGTGTTCCGCCAGGCGCAAGGCCGCCACCAGCGATTCATCGACTTCATCGAAGCGCCCTTCCTCCGCCAGTGTGATCGCGCGCAGGCACAGCAGTTGGCCCACGAGGCCGCCCGGGCCGAGCCACGGCAGTTCGATATCGAATTGAGTCTGACCCGGCGGGAGATCAAACAGCGCCGGATTCCAGACGCACTGCTTCATGCGGCTGATCTCAATCACCTCACGCAGCATCGTCTCATGTTCGGCGACGAGCTCGCGGCGCTCTTCATCGGTGAGCGGATCATCGTGTTCCTCGCCGCGCAACGCGGAGCTGATGCGCAAGGCGAGCGTCCACCTGTACCCGATCGGCTCAAGGGATCCCCACGCGGTCCGGTAGTGCGGTCCGGCGTTTTCCTCATCCGGCACCGCCGGCAACTCGATCGCGTCCACCGATGGTGGCCCGCCCGCATCGAGGTACGCCGCCCACGCCGCGTCGAACGCCTGTCGCTGGTCCCAGACCATCGCCTGATAGATGGCGATGCCGCCCAGAATGAGGGTCACCGTCATGATGGCGGCAATCGTCAACTTCGCCCGTCGCGTCATGTGACTATCGTATCGAGAATCCCGTCGGGCCGACTGTTGATCTGATCCCGCAAAATGAGGATACTGGACCCCTTTGCCGGCCCTTCCTCGCTTGCGCCGTCGCCGATCTTTTATCTGCACCCCGGCCCTCCTCTCACGCACCCCCCCAGAAGAAGTCAACACAACGCCCATGACCACCGCCGCACCTACCGACACGACCGTCACCCTCGCCCGCAACTCGAACCAGGCCCTCGGCATCGGGCAGTTCGCCGTGGACTTCATCTCAGGCAAGCTCGGCGAGCCGGGTGAGGCCGTCGTCGAACGCACGCGCCAGTTCTTCACCGACAGTGTGCTCTGCGGCCTCTCCGCGATCGCCATGGGCACCAACGCCCCGCGCGTGCTGCGTGACGAGGCGCTTACCTATCCGCGCCGGCAGGACGGGTCGACCATCTTCGGTTCCAACGCGCCGGTCGCGCCGGAGAAGGCGATCGTCGCCAACGCTTCCGCGGTGCGCGAGTGGGATTCCAACGGCACGAACTTCGGTTACAACCCGGCCCTCGGCCACACCGCCGGCGAGTTCGGGCACAACGACTTCTACCCCGTTCCCATCGCCGCGGCGCAGCTCGCCGGGCTCGACGGCAAGGCGGCGCTGCGGGGCATGATCCTGCTCGACGAAGTCCGCGGCCGGCTCGCGGAGGTCTTCTCCCTCAAGAGCTACAAGATCGACCACGTCGTGCACGGCGCGATCGGCTCGGCCGCGACGTACGGCGCGATGCTCGGGGCGACCGCGGAGCAGATCGAATCCGCCATCGGCATGTTCGTCGCGCACTACATTCCCTGGCGGGCGATCCGCGCGGGCAAGCAGCTCAGCGATTCAAAGGGGGCGAGCGCTGCAATCAGCACCGAAGCGGCGATTCTCTGTATGCAGCGGTCGATGCGCGGCTTCATCGGCCCGAAGGATGTTTTCCGCAACCCCGAAGCGATCTTCCGATTCTTCGAGCCGACCACCGAAGGGAAGGAGCGCTGGACCGAAATGGCCGATGCCCCCTTCGACCTGGTGCTGTCACACTCCGGCGATGACTTTGCCGTCATGGGCATGCACTTCAAGCTCGGCCTGTATGAACACCAGTCCGCCGGGGCGCTGCAGGCAATCATCGATCACGTCGCGACCAATCAGCACCTGCTCGATGATCCGGAGGGCGGCAACATCGACACGATGACGATTCTCGCCTACGAGCCGGCGTTCGGGATCATCGGCAACCCGGCGAAGATGGATCCGAAGACGCGCCAGTCCGCCGACCACTCCATGGCGTACATCGTCGCCACGCTGCTGCGCAAGGCGCTGGAGTACAAGGAGAAGCACGGGTCGCTCCCCACCGAAGGCGGCGCGTACGACGCGATCTGGAAGAAGCTCATGCTCGATCCGCATGACTACATGGAGGATGAGTCGGCCATCTTCCATCCGCTCACGCGCCGGCTGATGCAGAAGATCACCTTCGAGCACGGCGGGCCGGAGTACGATGCGAAGTACCCCGACGGTATTCCCACCTCGCTGGTGATCACGGCGAAGGACGGCACGAAGTACGACAGCGGTCTGGTCATGTATCCCGCCGGCCACGCGCGGAACACGACCGCCGACCTGGAAGACATCCTCGCGCACAAGTTCGAACTGCTCGGCAAGCTTGCGGTGGACGATGCGAAGGCGATCATCGACCGGTTCAACAATATCGATAACCTGGGCGCGGAAGAGATGAAGTCGCTGCACGACTTCGATATCCTCGGGCGGGGCGGGTTCGGTTGAGCTCCGCCCCGGGTGGCGGCGGGGGCGCTGCCGAAAACCAGAGCCACCGCCGGCAGGAAGGTCAAAGAAAACGCCCACGCCCCCGGAACGTGGACGTCCTGCCTCTGTCGGGATGACTTTCTGCCCGGACCCGGGTGAGCACGCGGGAGAGAATCATCCCCAGTTGTTGAGGAGGATGAGCAGGTCGAAGACGTTGACGACGTTGTCACCGTTGAGGTCGCCGAGGCATTCGCCTTCGGCCGGGCAGTCGCCCCAGTTGGCCAGCATGATGAGCAGGTCGAACACATCGACCACGTCGTCGCAGTTGAGATCGCCACTCGAGTCAGTCCCCAGGCCGAGAACGGTGATGGCGTTGCTGAGAAACTCGACTCCCAGATTGTCCTCGGAGGAAACCTGGGCAAAGGTGCCGCTGAAGGCATTCGGCGAATCGAGCACGGGGAAGTTGCTGCATCCACCGCTGGAGAAGCCCCCGTCAGTCATGAGGGTGAGCGTGCCGTCGAGCGTAGCGCTGCCCAGCACGTTGACGTAGTCATGCCCGAGGCCGGGGCCGGCGGTGGAGAAGAGCCGCGCGACCAGACTGCTGTCGGCGTCCATCGTGAGATCGCTGGCAATGGTCAGATCCGCAACGACCGGTTCATCGAGCGGCAGGATGTCCGCATCGGCTTCAGCGGTGCGCAACCGGCCACCTTCGAGGATCGCGCTGCCGTTGAACACGTCGGTCCCGCCGAGTGAAGCGCCGTCAACGAAATGCATGGGCGTCGTCGAGATCGCGCCGCCGTCGTTGAGCAGGGCGGCGAAGGGGTTATTGAAGTGCCACGAACCGCTGACGGTCTTGAGCTCACCGCGGTTGATGAGGCGCTGGCCGTATACGATCAGCGGTTCCAGATCTTCATCATCCGGATCGGCATCGACGTTGATGACGCCTTCGTTGATGATGATCCCGCCGAGGGCGGAAAAACCACTTCCGCTTCGAATCAGGCCGTTGGTGAGGAAGTTCAGCGTCGCGCCGGGCAGGTTGTGCAGTGTCGTGCGGTTGGCACCGCTTCCCGAAGCGCCGAGACGAAACTCACTCGTGTAGGCGAGGTTCCCTTCGCCATGGTTGAAGAGCACAGAATTGGATTCCAACTGGAATATCACGGTCGAGATTTCAAAGCCATCGAGCGCATGGATGTGGAGGTTGTTCCGGAAAATGACCTGGTTGCCTTCGGTGATGAATGATCCTTGCACGGTGAAGGTCGGGTTCATGCCTTGGGGCGGGGTGCCGGGCTGGCCGCGAATCGTCACGGCGTTGGCGATGTACAACGAGCCGGTGGATCCATTCGCACCGTCTTGAAACACAATCGTGCCGCCCACGAGCGGCTGCGTCAGGCCATCGAAGGTGTAGCCGTCACCTTCGAAGGTGTGTGTACCTGTCCCGCTGAACGCCACAACACCGCTGCCGATGAGCTCCGCATCCTCGGTGTGATCGGATCGACCCTGAAAGTGAAGAAGCCCATCGTCGAGCACTTCAAAGCGGCCGGTGTGGGGGAAGCCGTTTTGCGACTGGAACGCAAGCGACGGGCCGGACTCCTCCGGCCGGGTGTTGCCGACGATGAACGTGCCGTGGTTGACGACGCGCATCGAGTTGAAGAGCGATGTTCCGGGGCCGGTCCGGCGGAAGGTTCCACCCTCTTCGATCACCAGGAACGCAGGTTGGGCATTGGTGGAACTGCCAGTGAAGCCCGCGCTGGAGGAGAGTTCCAGTTCCGCACCGCCCGGCACGATGAACTCGGAATTGTTGTCGATCTCCATCGAACCGCTGATCCACTGGCCCTGCCCCATCAAGACGAGCGTGGTACCGGCGCCGAGCGTGCGGCCGGGGCCGTCCATGATGAGATCGCCGGCTTGAAGCAGGCCGCCGCCGGAGACCGTGCCGGACTCGAAATCAAAGTTCACCGCTTTGAGTTCATCGAGCACGTTCAGCGTCGCATCGGTCAACGTGAGGTTGGTGACGAGTGTCACCTCGGGAACGGTGACCGTCACGCCGGGGGTGTCGATCGTGGCGTTGTCGTCCGTGCCGGGGACCAACCCGCAATCCCAGTTGGCGGCGACGTCCCAATCGCCGTCGCCACCGATCCAGGTGCAATCGGCGTGGACCAGACTCGTCAGCGCGAGCGGGGTCATCAGCAGCAGAGTGGCGGGGGTGGCGAGCGATAAAGTTCGTCGGGCGGTCATGCGTCTTCTCCCAAAATCAGAGGGTGGCCTCTCCTGTCGGTGGCCCCGCCGGTCGGTCCGCGGTCGGCCATGGATCACAAGTCGCCGATTCGGGCGGTGCGCAACGGCCGGGGAGAAAGATTCATCAAAATCCTGATCCACCCGTTGCGCGACCTGGTCGGCGGCGACTCTTCCGGGTGACGATCCGGCTTGTGGGGTCGTTACAATCGGCGTATGGCGTCGATCGATGCGGTGACTGACGAGGACGTGCGGCGGGCGGCAAGCGGCTCGCCGCACGATGCGGAACGTCTCATGCACTTGGTGACGCCCCAGGTTTCCCGGATGGTCGCGGCCCGGCTGAGCCCGCGCCCCAACCAGTGGCACGTGGCCGAGGAAATCGTGCAGGAATCGCTCCTCGGCCTTACCCAGGGCCTCAGCCGGCTGGAGCGGCAGGACACCGCCGGGTTGCGGGCGTTCCTCTCCCGCATCGTCGAGAACCAGGTCGCTGACCGGTTGCGCAAACAGCAGCGCAAGCCCGGGGCCATCACCGGCGGCCACGCTTCACTGCAGGAGGCGGTCGGCCGGCTCACCCAGACCGGCCGCTTCGAACATGTGCTGCAGGCAAGCGGCGTCTCGCCGCGCACCGCCGCCGCCGAAGCCGAGCAGGTCGAGCAGATGCTGACGGCACTCGGCCGCTTGAAGGAAGAGCACCGCCGGGTGATCACCTTCGCGTTTTTCGATCAGCTCAAGACGGCGGAAATCGCCGGGCAGATGCAGATCTCGCGCCCCGCGGCATCGATGCTGCTCATCCGCGCGGTCGATGCGCTCCGCCGGGAGATGGGTGGCGGCGAGGGCGGCGCGTATGATCGGTTCGATGGCCGGAAGGAAACGGGGGAGGGGCCCGCGTGAGTGATTCCGGCTCGGATTCCAGGACGTCCTCCCCGGCGCGTGACGGTTCGGACCGTGACCCCGGCGAGCTGGCCGACGAGGTCGACCGCGCGCTCGAAGCGCTCTGGCGCGGCAGCACGGTCGAGCTGGATGCGCTCGTCACCGAAACGCGGGGGGGCGGCGAACCGGGTGGCGAGGTGGGAACGTTTCGCAAGCTGATGGATGCGGCGGAGGAGCTGGGGCGCATCTGGTCCGGCTCGACCGTCCCGCCGGAGTTGCCGAACTTTCGCGACCTTGAAGAGATCGGCCGGGGCGGCATGGGGGTGGTCTACCGCGCGAAGCAGCTTCATCCGCCGCGCGACGTGGCGATCAAACTTCTCGCGCCCCGGCGGCGCGGTGAACTGGACCGCAGACGTTTTTCCTTTGAGATCGAAGCGTTGGCGACACTGGACCACCCGAACATCGCCCGCGTACACGAAGCGGGCTGGCTCGATGACGCGAACGAGATGCCCTACATGGTCATGGAGTTCGTGCGCGGCAAGCCGGTGACGAGCTACGCGCAGGAGCATCAACTCTCCGTCGATGATCGGCTCTCGCTCTTTATCCGCATCGTCGAGGCGGTTCATCACGCCCATCAGCGCGGCATCATGCACCGCGATCTGAAGCCGGAGAACATACTCGTCACCGACGATGGTGAGCCCAAAGTCCTCGACTTCGGCATCGCCCGGCGCGTGGATGATGAAGCGATGCCACCTGGCTCGGATGGTGGGGGGACGGGGGGGACGGCGTTTCTCGGGACGCTCCTCTACTCAAGCCCCGAAGCCGTCGCCGGGAGCGAGCGCGCGGTTGATGTCCGCAGCGATGTCTACTCACTCGGCGTGCTGCTCTACGAGATGCTCACCGGGCGCCTGCCCGCCGAGCCCGCCGGCCGGGATGCCCGCGCGGTGATCCGATCGATCGCGGAGGGGCAGGTCGATCTGACCCGCGCGGCCCTGCCGGAGCTCGATGAAGACCTGCGCTGCGTCCTGCGCAGCGCGATGGCGCAGCGTGTCGATGACCGCTACCCGTCGGTTGCGGCGCTCGCGGACGACCTGCGCCGCTACCGCCAGCGTGAACCGCTGCGGGTGCGCCCGCCGACCGTGAGGTATCAGTTCACGCGCTTTGCGCAGCGGAATGCCCTGCTGGCTTCGATCGCCGGCTCGTTGACCGCGCTGTTGCTGGTCGCGCTGGTCCTGGTCTCGGTGCTCTACGTGCAGGCGAGCGCGGCCCGCGAAGCGGAAGCGGAACAGCGCCGCGTGGCGGAGCGCGAGAGCGCGAAGCAGCAGGCCGCACTGCGCTTCCTGAACGACATGCTCTCGGCCGCGAACCCGCGGATGGGGACGGGCGATCCGGATGTGCCGGTCCGTATGGTTGTTGAACGCGCCGCGGCGTCGCTCGATGCGATTGAAGCCGGCTCCCTCTACGAGCCGGAGGTGGAAGCGGCGGTGCGCGACACGATCGGCGATGTCTTCGTCGCCCTGGCGATGTTCGAGGAGGCGGAACGGATGTACCGCGCGGCCCGGTCTCTCCGCGGCGCGCACCTGCCTCCGAACGATCCCGCCCACGCGCTGAGTGAACATCGGCTCGGCGCGCTTGCGGTCCGGCTCGGCGAGATGGATCACGCCCAGGAACTGCTCGAGTCTTCTCTGGCTCGTCGCCGGGACCACTACGGCGAGGACAGCGGACCGTACGCAACCACGCTCAATGAACTGTCGATGGTCATGACCGGCCGGCGGGATTTTGAAACCGCGCACGAGATGCAGCAGCGCGTGCTCGCGATACGACGCCGGGTTCTGGCGGAGAACGATCCGCTGATCGGACAGGCGATCAACAACATCGCCACCACGCTCGTCCATCTCGGCCGGTTCAAAGAAGCGACCGGCACGCTCGAAGAGGCGCTCGCGTTCCGGGAGCAGATCTACGGCGAGTCGCATCCCGACATTGCGGAGACGCTCTCCGATCTCGGGTTTCTCTACCGCATGGACGGACGGCACGAAGAGTCCGAGCGAGCCATCCGCCGCACGGTGGCCATCCTCACCGAATCGTACGGTGAGGATCATCCG
>SLDM01000185.1 GCA_007125255.1 Phycisphaerales bacterium | reverse complement strand
GTTTCGCTCTATTCCTTCAATGCCGGCGGCCTCCTGCCGCTGTCGAACCTGCGCGGCGGGCGCCGCGTTCAGGAGATGGGCTCGTGGCTGCTCAAGCTGGAAGCCGAGGGCGGCAGCGGGTTCGACGATGCGATGCGGTCGATCTCCATGGTCCGGCAGGGCAAGGGCGTGATGCTCATCCTCTCGGACTTCCTGTTCAAGGAAGGGTACGAAAAAGGCCTGCGCTACCTCGCCGGCGGAGGGTACGATACCTTCTGCATGCAGCTTCTTTCGCCGGAGGAAATCGATCCCGGCGCGGCCGGCCTGCAGGGCGATCTGCGCCTGACGGATATCGAGGACGATGACGTCGCGGAAGTCACGGTCAGCGGGGCGCTATTGAAGAAGTACAAGGACAACCTCAATGCCTACTGCGGCAAGCTCCGTGAGTTCTGCGTTCGTCGCGGCATGATGCACATGACGATCGACACGAAAACCGATCTCAACGTGCTGCTCATGGACTATCTGCGGAAACGGGGGCTGTTGCGGTGAGATTTCGAACTGTCGAGACCGCGCCGGCGCCTTGTGACTCACTGACGCTTCAGGCAGGGGGAGAGGTCGCATGACGTGGCTGACGCCGTTGACGGGATTGATCCTCGCCGCGGCGGTGATTCCGCCGCTGGTGCTGCTGTATTTTCTGAAACTGCGCCGCCGGACGCAAAGAATAGCGTGCACGATCCTCTGGCAGCGTTCGATCGAAGATCTGCAGGCCAACGCGCCGTTCCAGAAGCTGCGCCGGAACATTCTGCTTCTGTTGCAACTGCTCGCGCTCATCCTGCTGGCGCTCTCGGTCATGCAGCCGCAGATTCGCGCGGGGGAACTCTCCGGCGGTAAGACGATCTTTCTCATCGACCACTCCGCATCAATGAACGCGACCGATACCGGGGATGGCCGCTCGCGCCTGGAGCACGCCAAGGACCTCCTGCGCGAACGCATCGAAGCGCGGTACAGCCGGGGTCTGCTCGGCGGCGATCCCGGTGAGTCGATGATCATCGCCTTCTCCGACCGCGCGGAGATCATCGCCCGCTTTACCAGTTCCCGCCAGCAACTGCTTCGCGCGGTGGACCGCATTCAGCCGACGCACGGTGAGACGAGCATCGAACAGGCCCTGCAGCTCGCCCGCGCGTACACGACCAATATCGTGGATGAGATGGGTGAAGCGCGTCCGACCGGCGAGCCGGCGGCGCTTGAACTCTACAGCGACGGACAGATCGCCGATCTTAATCGGCAGGTGCTGCGGGGCGAGACCCTGGCCTACCACGCCCTGGGCTCGGAAACGCCGGACAACATCGCCATCGCCGCCATGAGCGTCGAGCGGCCGTTCGCGCGGCCGACGTTCATTGAAGTCTTCGCCTCACTCGTCAACTTCAACGACCACGCCGTCTCCTGTGATGTGCAGCTCTCCGTTGACGGGAGCGCCCTGGGCATTCGGACCGTCGAGATTCCCTCCGGCCGGTTCGACGAGGCGGCCAATCAGTACATTCCGGGGCGCAACAATGTCGTCTTCTCACCGTTCGAGCAGCCGCGCGGCGCGGTGATCGAGATTGCGAATCTGCGCGCGGATGATCTCGATGTGGACAACGTCGCGCAGCTCTCGATTCCGCCGGCCAAGCGCCTTGAAGTCGCGCTGGTTGCGCCGAAGAGCTTCGTGATCCGCTCCGCCCTCGAGGGCATGCCGCTCGACCGTCTGGATGTGCTCACGGCGCGCCAGTTCGATGACCTGGTCGAACGGGAGCAGACCGATCGCTACGACGTCATCGTGCTGGACAGCCACGTGCCCGAGACCCTGCCGGCGGGGCGCTACCTGGTGTTCGGTGAGGCCCCGCCGGTCGAAGGACTGAACGCCTTCGGCGAGGGCGGCCGGCAACTCATTCTCAATGTGCAGGATGAGCATCCGGCGATGCGGCACGTCGATATGAACAACCTGATCATTCAGAGTTTCACCGCCCTGCAGCCGGACGACGATGTGCGCATCCTGGCCGAGGGGAGCGCGGGACCGGCGATCGTCGCCGTCGACCGCGCCGGACTCAACATGATCTACGTCACGAACGATGTGCTGGACAGCAACTGGCCGATGCTGACGAGCTTCGTCACGTTCGTCTTCAACGCGGTTGAACACCTCGGACATATCGGTGAGAGTCTGGTCAGCGAGAGTCTTCGCCCCGGTCAGGCCCTGACCGCGCGTCTTCCCGCCGGCGCGCAGGACATTGAACTCACCCTGCCGAACGGGCGCTCCCAGCGCCTGACGCCGCCGGATCCGACGCAGATGAGCTGGGGGCCGATCCGACTGACCGGACCGCATGTCCTGAGCTGGACCGACACGGCGCGGGGCGAGCGGGAGACCCGGGCGTACGCGGTCAATCTCTTCAGCGAAACCGAAGGTCATCTGCGCGTGGTGGATGAGTTGACCTTCGGCGAGGATCGAATCGAGGGCCGCCGCGCCGGGGACGGCCGGTACACGGCGCTCTGGCCGTACGCGCTGCTGCTCTGCCTGGTCCTGCTGATGGTTGAGTGGTGGGTCTACCACCGGAAGATGACGATCTGACCACGCTTGATCTTTGGCAGGGATTTTCGGCAGGGCACTTCAGGTGATCCCCGGGATGCTCTCTCCACGACGGATGTGCCGCGCCGGTGATTTTTCGGATCTCGGCGATCGACCGGGATTCCGGGCCGCTCGTCCGCCCATCGGTAGAAAAAAACCCCGGCGGTGTGCCGGGGGTATGGTGCGGAGCAATTGCTTTGGGGGCGGTCTGTGGGGCGGTCTGTGAAAACAGCCTCGAGCGACCGGTGTACCGGACCGTTGTTCAGGGACAGGGGCCCCAGCTGTCGAGCAGGATCAGCAGGTCAAAGACGTTCACGACGCCGTTGCCATCGAGATCGGCCGGGCAAGCCGGGCAGGTGCCCCAACTGTCAAGCAGGATCAGCAGGTCGAAGACGTTCACGACGCCGCCACGATTCAGATCGGCCGGACATGGGGAGGTCGGATCTTCGCAGATGTCCGCGGTTCCGGATCCACCGGCATCGCTGCAGTCGGTGGCGGGTCCGGCCCAGGTGCCGCCGACATTGTTACAACTGGTCTCGGTGAAGACCACGCAATTGCCGTTGGCCAGGCAGCATGCTCCTTCGGGTTGCGGGCAACTCGTCGAAGCGCAGGAAGTGCCGTCGCCCTGGAACGCGCCGCCGAGATCAGCGCACGATTCCGGCGAGACATTCTCTTCGCAGCCGCCATCGGGAAGGCAGCATGCGCCGGCGGGGAAGCAGGTGATATCGGCACACTGCACGCCGGGACCCTGCCACACGCCGTCAACGATTCCGCAGATCTCTTCGGTGAACTGATCACACGCACCCGTACTCTCGATACAGCAGGCGCCGGTGGGATCGGTACACGGATTGCCGGAGCAGGTCACGCCGGAACCGAGCCAGACCCCGCCGTCGGCCAGGCAGGATGCCTGGGGGGCGGGGAAGAGGCACTTGTCACCGAAACAGCACGCGCCGAAAAGCGCTGCGCAGTTGACGCCCTGACAGGAGACCTCGTCCCCGAGGTACAGGCCGAGCCCGTCGGCGCACTGCGCTTCGGTCATCGTCTTACAGAAACCCGAGGGCAGGCAGCAGCCGCCGGTGGATGCGGGCACGCAGGAGAGGGACGTGTAGCTGGCGCGCATGACCCAGTCGCCGGAGGGTGAGCAGCTGATGATCCCACCGATGTTGAAGTTGGCGAAAGAGCTGAAATCGGCCGGGCAACCGAATGCGCCGCAGTCGATGGCGAAGATCCAGTTGCCGTTCGGGCTGGAGACGCCGGACAGATCAGTGGCGGTAAAGGCGTTGGATGAAGCGGGCTGTTCGGTGAGGCAACCGGTGCCGGACTGATTGTTGTGCTGGTCGATCCGGTAGCCGATCGAAAAGGCGTTGTCCGGGTTCGCCAGGATGAATATCTGGTCGGGATCGCCCGGGTCGACTTCGACCAGCAGGTTCGTTCCGGAGGTCCCGGGCGGCATCTGGAGATGCGGCAGGATCAGCCCGTCCGAGGAGAACTCGGCGACCAGATTGCCCGGTGCGGGGAGTCCCTCCCAGACCAGGAAGGACCATTCCGTCGTGGTGGGCACGGAGGCATTCTGGGTGCCGAAGATGATCTCGGCCGTATCGACCCGAATCGGGAACGCATCCGGCGGAAGCGTGTAGACCGCGATGGCGATCTCGCCTTCCACGAAGCCGCCCTGCAGGTTGTACTGACCACCGGTGAAGGAGGCGTCCGTATGCGTGACCGTGATCGGCGCGCACGAACCGGCCAGAGAGCCCGCCGCGGCTTCGGGGAGAATATCGAGTCCGAGCGGGACCGGGTCCATTTGCACCCGGAGTGTCGGCAGGGAGCGGACGTTGACGGAAAGTTCCACCGGATGGGAGTCGGAATGCCGGGCTCCGCTGTCTCGGTCGGCGGTGCCGGACTGAACGACCACGGCCGTCGTTGCCGCGGCGGTGATCAGCAGTGCCCACCGGCAGGCGGCCAGACGGTTCCTGGAGCGCGACCATGGCGCTCGATCGATCTTCTTCACTGGTATGACCCTTTCGCAACTGGAAATGGACGCGGACGCTCAGACAGGCGGCCGTCGGTTGGCACGGCATCCGCACCGGAACAGATCAAGTGTGCTGCGCAGTGCGCTCGGAAGCAAGGAAAAAGGAGGGAATCTTGGCGTGGCGGCGGTTAATCTAGAGAACCCGGCTGCTTCGCGGGTAGGAGCCGAGCACATGGAGCGACCGGCAGTGATCCCGTGCCGCTTCGATCGCCTCCCGCATCGCCGGATCATCCCGGTGTCGGTCGCCGTCGATGAAAAAGGCGTACTCCCAGTTGTTCATGCCGCTTGGACGCTTGTCGATATGGCTGAGATTGATTCCCGCATCCCGGAAAACCGCCAGGACATCGACCAGGGCGCCGGGCTTGTGCGAGGTCACGAAGCTCAGCGTCGTCTTGTCGTCCCCGCTGGGACGCGCGGCCTGCTTGCCGAGGATCAGAAAACGGGTGATGTTGTTCGTCTTGTCCTGAATCTTCTCGAAGAGCGGCTTCACTCCGTAGAGCTCGCCGGCCAGCGTCGAACCGATCGCCGCGGCGCGGGGTTCGGTCCGGGCCTGCAGGACGGCGGCGGAGGAACTCGTGGCGGGCGTCAGTTCCGCATCGGGATAGTGCCGGGCCAGCCAGCGACGACACTGGCCGAAGATCTGCGGTTTGGAATAGATGCGATCGACTTCATTGGCCGGAATGTTCGCGAGCAGTGTGTGGGATACCTCGATCAACGCTTCGGCGTAGATGGTGACCTCGTGCACCGTGAATGCATCCAGCGTGTCGGTGATCGAGCCGCCGATCGAGTTTTCGTAAGGCACCAGACCGTAATGGCATCGCCCGGCGGCGACCTCCTCAAAGACGTGATCAATCTCATGCAGATCATCCAGTTCGACCGAGGAGCCGAAATGGCGCACGGCCGCCACGTGGCTGAATGAACCGGGGGGGCCGAGGTAACCGACGCGCAACGGCAGTTCCAGCGCGAAGCTGCCGGACATCAACTCACGGTAAATCGCTTCGATCGTGCGCCCGGAGAGCGGGCCGGGATTCGAGTCGAGAACACGGCGAAGCACTTCCTGCTCGCGGTGCGGCGCGTAGATCGGCGTGCCGTCATGACGTTTCGTTCGGCCGACGTCGACCACGACCTGGGCACGTTCACTCAGCAGGCGCACCAGTTCCCGATCGATCCGGTCGATGCGCTCCCGCAGCTGCGCAAGGGCTTGGGACTGGGCGGTTGTTTCCTCCCCGCCGATCCGCACCGGTTCCCGGCCGGCTTCGTGACGGGGATCATCTGGCGGCAAGCTCATAACTGGGCAACTCCCGTGGTATGATGCTCTATCGGCCCCGTTGGCGGGATCGATCGAAACGTTTGGAGGGGAATCCCGAAGACCCGACAGGGGTCAGAATCGCGGGCCCTCCGCCGCCCGGTCCATTGAATCCGGCCCGTTGATCCCGGTCAGCCATGAATGAGATTTTCGAAACTCTGCGTGATCTGCCGCTGCTCGGCCTGGTGCCGCTGCTCCTGCTGATGGTGGTCGGCCTGCTGCTCTGGGCGGTGGGTTTCAAGATCCTGCGGGCCGGATTTGCCGCGGCCGGGCTGCTCCTGGGCGGGGTGGTCGGCTGGATCCTGGGCGATGCGTTCCAGCTCGGTGTTCCGGCATGGGGGGCGGCGCTCTTTCTCGGTTTGCTCTTTGCGGCGATGGGGGCGTTGACCTACCGGCTGGCCGTTGCCGGTGCGCTGGCGATCGTGTTCGGCTTCGGCGCGCCGCTGGCGGTCATTGCCGTGCATGAACTGCAGGGGGGTGAAGTCGTGGACGCGGCGACCGGGCCGCAGAATGGGCCGCCGGCCGAAACCGATCCGGATGATCCAACTGGTGATCCGGCTGGCGATCCGGCCGGGGTTGAGGACCGCATCGACGTCTGGATTCAGGACTGGTTCGAAAAGCAGGTCCGCGACCGATTGCCCGCCGGAACGGAGATCGATCCGGCGAAGCTGGACCAGGAGGAAGTCAGGTCGCTCGCTGAACAGTTCAATCTGACTGAGGAGTTTGAGCAGCACATCGAGCAGTTCCGGAATTTCGCACGGCGCCTGATCGACGGCGTGCAGCAGTCCTGGGCGCGGACGCCGGAACGGATTCGGCCCTTCCTGCTCGCGGCCGCGGTCTTGGGAGCCCTTCTCGGCATTCTGGTGGGCGCCGCAGTTCCCAAACTCAGTACCACCGTGGTGACGAGCTTCACCGGCTCATTGATCTGGCTTGCGAGTCTCCGCGTCATCCTGGAGCGTATCGTGCCCGGCGGAGCCGACTGGCTGCCCGAGTCCGGCCGCTCCTGGCTGGCCATCTGGGCGGTCGCGGCGGTTATCGGTCTCTTCGTCCAGTGGACGATTCAACGACGTCGTGCCGATAAGACCTCCTCGTAACGTCGGCGCGGGTGTTGGCCGCCGACCGGACAGATTCCATGGCGTGCTCGGCACCGGGCCGGAGGTCCGGCCGGGCGTGACATCCGTGAGCCCAACCATGATTTCAGGAACCTTCCTCTTCGCACAAGCAGATCGTCCCGACCAGGCCGGCGGCGGTACCGCTCCGGGGGAGGCGTGGACTCGTCTGGACATTCTCAATCATCCCAACGAACTGCTCGACTCGCTTTCGCAGATTCCGCTCATCGGGGCATCGGTGATCGTCGTGGTCGGTGTCCTCTGCATGCTCAACGGATACCGGTGGCACAAGTGGGTCATCATGTCACTGGCCTTCATCGCCGGGCTCGGACTCGGCCATCTGCTCAGTGTGCACATCGGCAAGTCAAGCGTGATCGCCATCGCCCTGGGGCTGCTCTGCGCGATCATCGCGACCCCGATGCTCAAGGTTTCGGTGGCGATCTTCGGCGGGCTGACCGGCGCGTTCATCGGCGCCAATCTCTGGACCGCGTTCAACGGTACGCCGGCCGACGCCACCTGGGCCGGCGCGGCGATGGGGTTCATCCTGCTCGCGATGGCGTCGCTCATCGTCTTCCGACTGGTGATCGTGCTCTTCACCTCCATCGGCGGCGGCGCGATGATCGTCTTCGGCGTCATTACCCTGCTCATGCACGTTCCCGCCTGGGAAGGTGCGGTCCGCGAAAGCCTGGTTGCCAATCAGCTCATGATCCCGCTCCTCGTCGCCCTCGCGGCGGTCAGCGGGTTCGTGATTCAGCAGAGCCGGCTCAAAGAGGAGGGCGGCGGGCCGAAGCCCGCCTGAGCAGCGGGAGGCGCCGCGGCCCGATTCTCCCATCCGCTCAATACACGCGCGCTGCGTGACCGCACATGTTTCCCTTTGACGCATCCGGAGATTCGTGCGCGATTCATCGATGAATCGAGGGGGCAGAGCCGCCCCGCGAAAGGTGCATCGGCCAGCTTCGTTCGCGGCGGACTCTCGGGCCGGCCCGGGGCAGGGGCCGTCTCTTCGGGGCCGTGCCGGGCGTCGGGCCGGTACCACGAGATGTCCCTCTCCGGGACGAGCTACCGCCCAGCCACGTTGAGAAGCAGTGCAGGGGGCTGGGTATTGCCCCTCGCATTCGAAGATCGCCTCGTTTTCGCGCGTGTTCGCCACACGATCGCGCTTGCGGTATACTCCGCGCCGGTATGAGCACTTCTCCGACCGGCCCGGCCGGTGAGCACCAACCTGATGAGGCGCAAGCCCGGACCGAGCGCCTCCGTCACGTTCGCGAGGCGCTGGCCGGCGCGGAAGCCGATGCGCTGCTCGTGCAGGACGCCCGGGACATCCGCTACCTGACCGGCTGCAGCGGACACGACTGTCTGCTCCTTCTGAGCGGTTCCGATGCGGTCCTGATCTCCGATCCGCGCTACGACGAGCAGCTCGATCCCTGGCGGGGCGGGGAGACGGAGGTTCTCATCGGCACGCGGCATCGGCTGCCCGAAGCGGTCGCCCAGGTCTGTCGCGACCGCGCGGTGACCTCGCTGGGCGTGCAATCGGAGTCCATGACCCTCCTCGGCCACCGGCAACTGAAGGCAGCCCTTGATGGCGTCCGCCTGGTCGAAACCACCGGTCTCATCGCCCCGTTCCGGATGCGGAAGGACGTGCTTGAAATCGCCCGCATCGAGCGCGGCGTTCAGGTCCAGCAGGCGGCGCTGGAAGCGGCCCTGGCTGAGTTGACCTGCGGCATGACCGAACGGGAGTTCTGCGCCCGGATCGAGTACGAGATGAAGATGCGCGGTGCGGAGAAGGCCAGCTTTGATCCGATCATCGCCACCGGCGCGAACAGCTCTCGCATTCACCACGAGACCGGCGACACGCCGATCGGTGAGGGGACGCTGCTCATCGACTGGGGCGCGGTGATCGAAGGGTACTCCTCGGACATGACCCGCACGTTTGCCGTGGGCCAGATGCCCGGCCAGATGCACGTGAAGGTGCGCGAGATCTACGCCATCGTGCTCGAAGCGCAGTTGGCGGCCATCGACGCGTGCCGACCCGGGAAGACCTGCGCGGAGATCGATGGTGTGGCCCGGAGCATCATCAGCGAGGCCGGTTTCGGCGAACAGTTCGGCCACGGTCTCGGCCACGGCCTCGGCATGCAGACGCACGAAGGGCCGTATTTCAACCACCTCCAGACGGATGTGGTCCTGGAATCCGGCATGGTGATGACGGTTGAACCGGGCATCTATCTGCCCGGACTCGGTGGCGTCCGCATCGAGGATGACGTGGTGATCACCGAGACCGGATGCCGGGTGCTCGGCGACTGGCCGAAGGACATGGAGTCCATGCGGCTGGAAGTGCCCGGTCGCTCGATGGGGGTTGCGGGGGAACGACTTTGACCAAGGATTTCGCCCATGATTGATATTCGCAAACTGAAGGAACTGGTGCGGCTGATGGTCTCCAATGACCTGACGGAGCTGGATCTGCGCGATAATGAAGAGCAGGTCACGCTCCGCCGCTCCAGCGTCAACGCCATGCCCCAACTCACCTCGATGCCGGTGGCATCCGCGCCGGCCCCCGCCGCTCCCGCCGCGGCTCCGGCGGCCGCGAACAACAGCAATGCCGCGGCGGCGACGGAGGCGAAGTCGTCGGCCGGTGATGCGGCGTCCGATGCCGGTCTCCACCAGATCG
>SLDM01000405.1 GCA_007125255.1 Phycisphaerales bacterium | reverse complement strand
TCCCATTTTGATCGCATGGTGTTCGGGTTCTGCGGTGTGGGCGGCAGCATGGATGTGATGATAGGCCTTTTGCGGGGAGGAAAGAAGCTGAAAAATTTCTTGCCTCGCCCTCGCCCCGGACTAGACTAGGTTGGACGGATCAGTGTGATCCGTCACTTTGAATCGACAGAGCGCGTTTCAGCGGTGATCAAGACTGCAGACCCACTGTGGCGGGGGTTGAGCAGGATGAGGCACACCTCGCACGTATTGGCACGTCCAACCTCGTGACACGTCGTCTGCTTCCTTCGGTGCTCCCCCGGTCTGCCAGATTCCACCTGCATCCCTGAAATCCGCAATGTCGGACATCTGTCGTTGTGAGATCGGAACCTCTTCTACCCCGCCAAACGCCCAGGCATGTACGACATTGCACGCTCGTCGCGAATCGGTTTTTCAGACGACGTGCCGCCAGCGCCAGACGGAGCGAGGTTCACCACTCATTCCCAGGAGGCCACAGTGAACAGGTACAGGAACAGGAACAGGAAACAGATGAACAGGACCACCCTCATCGGAGTCTGTGGAGCCGGCTTGACTCCCATCCTCCTCGGCAGCACCCTCGCTCTTGCCACCAACGGCAGCCCCACCAACCACCTCATTCAGCCCATTCCGGGCGGTCCGCTTCCGGGGCTCACCCAGGAACAACTCAATCGATACGAGGACGGTAAAGAAGCGTTCTCTATTCAGTGGGACGGACCAAACGGTCTCGGCCCGGTGTTCAACCAAAACAGCTGCAGCAGTTGCCACAACGTTCCGACCGTCGGCGGTTCCGGCTCCGCGTTCGTGACGCGCTTCGGCACGACCGACGAGAACGGCAACTTCGATCCGCTCAGCGAATACGGTGGCTCGCTCCTGCAGGACCGCACCATCGAAGGCATTCCCTCCTTCTGTGAACAGGAAGTGCCCGAAGCGGCCACGATCACCCAGATGCGGATCACCAACCTCTCGATCGGCATCGGCCTGGTCGAAGCGATTCCGGACAGCCAGTTGACCGCCAACTCGCCGGGTGAGGGCGGCCGGGCGCCGAGCCGGCATGTCAACGGACGCGTGAACTGGGTCCCCCTGCTCGAAGACCTTGACGCGCCGCTTCGTGTCGGCCGCATGGGCTGGAAAGCGCAGCTGGCGACCGTCATGTCGTTCTCAGCGGATGCTTCATTGATGGAGATTGGGCTGACGAGCGATATTCTTCCCGATCCGGTCGCGCCGTGGGGTGATGAGTCGCTCCTCGAAGAGTGCGACATCATGGGACCGGATCACCCGCAAATCAAGCCCGATGAGAACGGCATCAGCTTCCTCGATCGCATCACCGACTTCCAGCGATTCTCCGCCCCGCCCCCGCAGTGGCCGAAGGAAGGGATGACCGGCGAAGAGATCTTCGTCCAGGTCGGCTGCGCGGACTGCCACGTGCCGAGCTTCGTGACCGCTGACGATCCGATGCTGGAGGATGCCCTTCGCAACAAGACCATCCGTCCCTACTCCGATTTCCTGCTTCATGACATGGGCGACGCCGGTGACCCCATCGAAATGGGCGGAGCCGAAGTCGGCGAAGTGCGCACACTCGGTCTCTGGGGCGTTTCGGTCCGCGATCCGCTCTGGCATGACGGTCGTGTCGTCGGCGGTTCCCTGTACGACCGGATCTGGAGTGAAGACGAAGAGTTCCCGGGCATCGTCGCCCTCCACAATGCCGAAGGCAGCGCCGCGGCGCATTCCGCCCAGGCCGCCCTCGCTCTGAATGAGACCGAACGGCAGCAGCTTGTCGACTTCCTCCGTTCGCTCGGCCAGATGGAATTCGATGCGAACCAGGACTATGTCATCAACGAGGTTGACCTGGAAGCGTTCATCGGCTGCTTCACCGGCACGCGAAATCTCGACCCGTCCGACCCGGATTACGTGACGGCCGATGACTTCTGCACGATCTTCGACTTGCAGCAGAACGGCGATGTCGATGAGTATGACTTCACGGTCTTCATTGAGTATTACGACGGTGGCTCCTTCCCGAGCACCTGCGAACTCTGGGGCGCTTTGGTCGAGTTCCTGCCGGTCCTCCAGCCGGGAGTGGAAATCGACGTTCAGCTTCCGGTTGAGTGCGGCGGCGAGAACCCCTGCCCGGCCGACCTGACCCGCAGCGGCACGGTCGACGTTTTCGACCTGCTCCAGCTTCTGAATGCGTGGGGCGCCTGCACGGATTGCCCGGAGGATCTCAACAGTGACGGCGCGGTCGATGTCTTCGATCTGCTTCAACTGCTTGACAGCTGGGGAGCTTGTCCTCAGTAATGCGTTATCCCTGACGGGAGAGGTGTGCGTCCCGGCGCACGCCTCTCCCGAATCGGGATGAACTGTCTGGTCGGTCGGGAGAGAACAGGTTGGTTAAGGAAGCTGGCGAAGGAAAAGGTGAGACGCGCGAACCCGTCGTGAGTCAGCCCGCCAGCAGATCGTCTCGACCAGTAGATCGTCCCGAAACGTTTTTAT
>SLDM01000051.1 GCA_007125255.1 Phycisphaerales bacterium | reverse complement strand
GTCGCTCGAACTTGGTTTCGCGCTGAAGTCGAATCTCGATCCGCTCGATCAGGCGCAGCACCCGCCGGTACCCGGGCAGGCGACTTCGCGCAACGTCATACTCCGCCAGGTCGGGAAAGAGTGAACTGCCCTGGATACAGAGTTCCGGCTCTTCCCGGGGAATGCGCTCCCGCTCGATCGATTCGCGCATGGCGTGCAATGCCCGTTGCCGGCGCAACAACTGGTCGATCCCGGCCACATCGCGGAGAAAATCCGCCCGTGACTGCTTGCACTCCACCGCCAGTGTTCTCGGCTCACAGCGCCGGCGGCGATCACTTCCCGGGAGGCACTCGGTATCCCGGTAGCCCGCCGCATCGAACCGATATCGCGAAATCGGGCAGCGCACTTCGATCGCGGCGGCGCACGCCCCGGCGTCGCGCAGAAGAAACTGCACCGCCAGGCGCTTCAATTGTCGATGAGCGAGGGTCTCCACGGGCCGGTCACTCCATTGCTGGCCTCGGTCGGGCTGCTCCATGTGATCCGCTGCATGATACCGCCGCGGCGACCGGCGATGAATCAATTGCTCGTCGCCGGCAGAGACGATCGAAGCCGACCCGGTGGAACGTTGGTACGCTTGGCGCATGACAACCCCGACCACCATGACGATCGCCCTGATCAGCGATGTCTTCTTTGAGAATCGCCCGGCCGAGCGCCTGCGGGCCCGGCTGGAGGAGGCGAGATCCCGCGGCGCGGAGCTGGCGGTGCTGCCCGAGTTACCGCTCAACCCCTGGTCCCCCGCCACCCGGCAGGCGCGGGAGGACGATGCCGAAGGGCCCGGCGGCCCGCGCTCTCTCATGCAGGCCGAAGCGGCGCGCGAGGTCGGCATCGGGCTTGTCGGCGGCGTCATTCTGAGAGATCCGCAGACCGGCGACCGTCGCAATACCGCGGTGGTTTTCGATTCACGCGGCGAACTGATCGCGCTCTACGCCAAGAACCATCTGCCCGAAGAGCCGGGCTTCTGGGAGACCAGTCACTACGTTCCCGGCGCGCACGCGCCGAGCCGGATCGACGGGTTCACCATGCCCCTCGGCGTGCAGATCTGCTCGGACATCAACCGCCCCGAAGGTTCTCACCTGCTCGGCGCCCAGGGGGTCGAGGCGATCCTTGCGCCCCGCGCGACCGAGATCGCGACGTACGGCCGCTGGCGACCGGTCTTCATCGCCAACGCGCTGACCAGCACGGCGTACGTACTCTCGGTCAACCGGCCGAGTCCCGAAGCGGGCGTCCTGATCGGCGGGCCGTCGATCGCCGTCGCGCCGAACGGAACGATCGTGCTCGAAACCACCGAGGCGGTCGGCGTCGTCACACTCGACCGCGCCATCGTGGAAGCGGCCCGGCCGGCCTACCCGGGCTACCTGCCGGTCCGGGCGGCGCAGTACGCCGAGGCGTGGTCACGCATCGCCGATGATCAATCACTCCCCGCCATGCCGATCGATTCATTCTTTCCCGCAAGCCGCCGGTGATCTGATACGTTGGATGAATCTCCAGCGGCAGCCCGAAACGGGTCGATCCTGACTCCCGGTGGCGCGGCCGCCGGGTCCGAGTCGGTCCGTTCGTGAAGTGCCCGCCGCATTCTTCTCCGCCCCAAATCTCTCCGCTTCCAGAAACCTCGTAGTTTTCATCGCCCTGAGACGAGTTCAAACCATGCCCAGCCATCGGATCCCCGCCACGACCTCCGCGCCGAACCCCACGACGGATCGCCTTGCCGCCCTCGAAAGCGAACTGAACGAGCTGAAACGCCAGACGCGCCACTACCAGCGGTTGACGATCGGGCTGACCGGTCTCCTGCTGGTCGGGGCCGGACTCGCGGCCACGGCCGCCACGCAGATTCCCGAAGTCATCCAGGCCAAGCGGTTCGAGGTCGTCGACGACGCCGGCAAGCTGGTCTTTGCCGCCGATGCCACCGAAGCCGGAGGGCAGATCGACCTCTGGAACGCCGAGGGCCGGAACGTCTTCCGCGCCATGGCGAACCCCGACGGCGGCGACCTCAACCTCTGGGATACCGGCGGCACACCGATCTTCAGCGCCTACGCGACCGAACCGGGCGGAATGATCCAGCTCTGGAACCGCTCCGGCACCCGCGGCCTCACCGCGCACGCCGATCGTGACGGCGGCCGACTCGAACTCTTCACCGCGGCCGATGCGCCGTACTTCGACCTCGGCCCCACCGAGGAGGGCGGTGCGGTCCAGCTGTGGAACCGGGAAGGACGCATCGCCGGCCGGATCGCCTCCGAAGCCGACGGAGGCCGGATGGATCTGCGCGGATCGGATGAGACGAGCTACTTCAACCTGACGCCGACCCGCAACGGCGGCGCCATGACGATGAACGGCGCCGGCGGGAGGCCGCTGCTCCGGGCCGGCGGCGGTGAGCACGGCGCCCGGTGGTCCCTGCACGATGCAAGCGGGCAACCGATCGTTCGGGCCCACGGTAACGAGCATGGGGGCGAAGTGCAGATCTATCACG
>SLDM01000443.1 GCA_007125255.1 Phycisphaerales bacterium | reverse complement strand
TTTCCTTCAGCTCCATCATGAGCTCTTCGACCTTGGCGGTTGCGATCGGGTCAAGGGCTGAGCACGGCTCGTCCAGAAGGATCACTTCCGGCTCGATCGCGATGGCGCGGGCGATGACGAGTCGCTGCTGCTGGCCGCCGGAAAGTTCGAAGGCGGGCGCCTTGAGTCGGTCCTTGACCTCATCCCACAGGGCGGCCTTGCGAAGGGAACGCTCGACCGCTTCATCGATCACGCTCCTGCGGCGCACGCCCTGAATCCGCAGGCCATAGGCGACGTTTTCGTAGATCGACTTCGGAAAGGGGTTCGGCTTCTGAAAGACCATGCCGATGCGGCGGCGAAGTTCGGGTACGTCGACCCGCGGATCGTAGATGTCCTGCCCGTCGAGGAGAATCTCGCCGCGAATCTTCGCGATGTCGATCAGGTCATTCATGCGGTTGAGGCAGCGCAGCAGTGAACTCTTGCCGCAACCGCTCGGTCCGATGAAAGCCGTGATGCGCTGGTGAGGGATCATCATCGAGACATCCCGCAGCGCGTGATGGGCCCCGTAGTGCAGGTTCAGCTGATTGAGTTCAAAGCACGGCGTCTCCTGGCTGAGATCCATCGATCCGGTCGTGTCCCCCTTCGGCGCTTCGCGGCGGTATTCGGGCGACAGGTTCGGCACCGAACGGGACGGGGACGTCGAAACGTCGGTGGTCTCGTCGGTGGCCGTGGCGGAAGTGGTGTCGGCGGAGGGTTTCGTCATGGTCGGCATTGCTTTCATCCGGGTGTGTTCGATCGGGTCATCCATTCGTCGGGCCGTCGGAGTGCATTCGCCCGCTGGTCCGGTTCGGGGAGAGGTCAATCACTGTCGCTCTTGAACTTCTCCCGCAGGCGATTGCGGATGGCGATCGCGGTGAGGTTCAGGACGATGATGATGAGAACGAGCGTCAGCGCGGTGGCGTAGACCAGCGGCCGGGCCGCTTCCACGTTCGGGCTCTGGAACCCGACGTCGTAGATGTGGAAGCCAAGGTGCATGAAGCTTCGGTCGAGGTGGAGGAAGGGGAAGTTGCCGTCCATCGGGAGGTTGGGGGCGAGCTTGACCACACCGACGAGCATCAGCGGCGCCACTTCACCGGCGGCCCGCGCGACGGCGAGAATCAGCCCCGTCATCATCGCCGGGGCTGCCATCGGAACGACGGTGCGCCAGATCGTCTCGGCCTTGGTCGCGCCGAGGGCCAGCGATCCTTCCCGCACGCTCTTCGGGATGCGGGAGAGCCCCTCTTCCGTGGCGACGATCACCACCGGAAGGGTCAGCAGCGCCAGGGTGAGCGACGCCCAGAAGAGCCCGGGGCGTCCGAAGGTCGGCGCGGGCTGGGCGGCCTGAAAGAACTGATCGTCGATTGCGCCGCCGAGGAAGTACACGAAGAACCCGAGTCCGAAGACCCCGAAGACGATCGAGGGAACGCCGGCGAGGTTGTTCACGCAGATGCGGATGAGCCGGGTAAACGGCCCCTGTTTGGCGTATTCACGCAGGTAGATCGCCGCGAGCACGCCGACCGGCGTCACGATGATGGACATGACGATCACCATCAGGACCGTGCCGAAGATGGCGGGAAAGATGCCGCCTTCGGTGTTTGCTTCCCGGGGATAGTCGAAGACGAACTCCTTGAAGCTGTCGATGTAGTGGCCGATCTTTTCACCGAAGCTCATCACGTTCGGCCGGGCGGCGCGAACGATGTCCGACATGGCGATCGTGACGACGCGTCCTTCGGCGGTCTGGGCCCGGACGGAATCCCGGTCCATCTGACCGCGCAGCTCGTTGCGATGCAGGTCGAGTTCCTCGTACTCCTCCTGGAGCGCGGTGTGCTGATCTTCCAGCTCCGCCATCGCTTCCGGCGTATCTTCACCGCGCAGTTCGAGTCGGCGTTGCGCCAGGCGGATCTGTTCCTGCCGGTAGGCGATACCGCCGATGTCGTACCGTTCGATCTGCATGATCTGCTGCCGCAGATCAACGGCCCGGGCGACACGGTCGAAGATCAGGTCCCACGCGGCGTCTCCTTCGGCGATCACCTCGTCCTCTTCCAGAATCGCCTCCAGGTAGCCGTAGAAGTTCCCCCAGGTCATGCGTTCGAGAACCAGCACGTTCGCCGGGTACGTCCATTCCCCCATGTTTTCGCCGATGAACCAGGCGAAGTCGCGGCTGGTGATGTCCCGGTTCCCCAGTTGCAGCAGGTGTCGCGTGACGATCCGCTGTTCTTCGGGAACTTCGAACCCGGCTTCGCGCACGACCGAGGCGGGCACCGTCTCGCTGCGCCGAACGGTGCCGAGGAGCCGGACCGGTTCTTCACCGGGTACGGTGTAGGTGATTTCGGCGACGGCGGCGGGCCAGAAGTGGGCCAGACCGCGCACCGCGATGAGGCCGATCAGCCCGGTGACCATGATCATGCAGATGGCGATCGCGCCGGCATTGAGCCAGATGTACGGGGCGCCGGATTTGTACCAGTTCTTCAGCATGGCGGAGTCGT
>SLDM01000466.1 GCA_007125255.1 Phycisphaerales bacterium | reverse complement strand
TGGCGGCAACCGGACCGTTCACCGAAACCTTCGGCAACGACAACGCCAACTGGGGAACGGGGGGAGACTGGCAGACCTTCGAACCCCTCGCCTGGACCGGCTCGGGCGGCCACGACGGGGGCGGCTACGTGACCGCTTCGGACAACTTCGCCGATTTCACCCCGGGCGGATTCCCGCTCACCCTCTTCCGCGGACAGGATAACTACGGAAGCAGCGGCGGCAACTTCGAAGGAGACTGGATCGAAGGCGGCATCATCGAGTTCAGCTTCTGGGTCCGGCACGATGCGTCGGTTGATCTGGAGTACTTCGTGCGCTTCACGCCCATGGGTGCGAACGCGCCGTCGATGAACCTGTTCTTCGGGGATCTCGTGGCGCCGAACACCTGGACCAAGTTGACCGCGACGATCAGCCCGGACAACGAGGACTTCGTCGTGGGCGGCGGACCGAACACGTACAACACCGTGTTCGGCAATCTCGGCAAGATTCAGCTCGGCGCCGATGTGAGTCCGCTGGCCGGAATCGACCAGGAGTTCAACTTCGATCTCAGCCAGGTGTCGATCGCGATTCCCGCACCCGGCGCACTGGCCCTCTTCGGGCTCGGGTTCCTGACCCGTGGCCGTCGACGCCTGAACTGATCGGCCGGCCCGCGCGGCCCCCCCCGACTGCGCCTGTTCCCGTCAGAGCACGCCAGACAAGGCAACTCGTCGTTACGATCGGTTCCCCGTCCCCCTCGAAAAAAAGCAAGACCGCCGCCGGTTCCGTCCACCAGCCCGAACCGGCGGCGGCTTTCTCTTCTGCTCCCAAGTCGCGGCGCCGGGGGCTGCGGCCGGAACGGCTTGTCTTCGCGCGTCGGCGCATTGGAGCGCGGGATGGACGCGCCGGTGAGCGCGAACTCTCCGGCGAATCCATCCCGCGCGGGTGCGCATAGAAAAACCGTGACGTGCCGCGGAGGGTTACTCTCCGATCGCTTCAATGCCGATGCGCAGTTCAACTTCGTCGCCGATCGCGCCGCCGTCGATGCCGTAGTTCATGTTGAAATCACTGCGCTTGATCCGAAACACCGTTTCAAAGCCGCGAAGCGGGCGACCGGAACGCGGATGTTCCCGGGCGCCGGTGTGGTTCAGATCGACGGTGATCGTCTGGGATTCGCCGTGGAAGGCAAGCTCTCCTCTCACGCGGTACCGGTCTTCGCCCCGGCGCTCGATGGACCGGCTCTTGAAGGTGATGTGGGGGTATTCCGAGACGTTGAAGAAGTCGGGACTCTTCAGGTGATCGTCGCGATTGGAGTTGTTGGTGTCCACACTCTCCACGTCGATACGGAGATCGAACCGGCTGTTGGACGGATCGTCCGCGTCCCAGTGGATCTCCCCATCGAGCTGGTTGAACCGGCCGTAGAAGTAGGCCACGTCCATGTGCTTGATGCGGAAGATCACCGCCGAGTGCACGTTGTCGATACCGTACTCCGAGGCGCCGCTGTTCGAGCGTTCGGCCGCGGCATCCGCGATCGAAGTGAGACCGGGTTGCAGGGCCCAGGCCACGGCAGCCCCGAGAACGGTTACGGCCAAAATGATTCTCTTCATGATCACTCTCCTGTCGGGTTGATGGTTCAGTGCGTGAACGGCCCCGCCACCACCCCCCCCACCGGAACGGAGGGGGGGGCGGAATGGCTCGATCGGGCCCGTTTCGCAGCCTTTTCCCTTCGCCAACTCTGACGAATCGTCTCATGAACCCGCCCCGAGCCCCGTTTTCTTCCGGTTTTCACAATTTGATGGCGTGAGGGATCAAGGCACCGAGGCACCAAGGCACCAAGGCATCAAGGTATCTGGGCATCCCGGTCTTGGGCAGTTGGGTCTTCGGGCACGGAGGCGTGGAGGGCAGGCCGATGTCGCGCGCTTCGTCACTTGTGCCCCGATGCCCCCAAGCCTTGATGCCTCGTTGCCTCGTTGCCTCGTTGCCTCCAACCGCTTCAGTTGAGACCGCGCCTATTCTGTTCTCCAGATCCGGGCGAGCGACACCCGGCCGGCAAACCGGTAGCATGACCGGAGGCGGGTATGCCGGGGGTCGGGGGGCAGGAAGGGCCGCGCGTCTCTTGCCGCGACCAGTTTGCGGATCGGGTTTTCACTTCTGGTTGCCGCTTCTGGTCTCCGCACCTTCCTGCCGCTCTTCGTTGCCGCTCCCTGGACGAACTTTGCCGAGTGTGACTGCGATGAATGATTCGGAACGATCGCCATCGAACGGATCTCCTTCCTCCGAACCCTCGGAGCGCCCGGACGAAGATGCCTCCGCCGGCGGGTCGGCCGATCCGGATGACATGATTCCGCTGGAGCGCCGGAGTGACGAGGATCGGTCTCATTCGTCTCGGGAGCAGTGTCCGAACTGCCGGGCGGCGTTCTCCGATCCGGATTCGCTCGTCTGTATCCGCTGCGGCTTCGATCTCAAGGACCTGAAGCAGCAGCAGACGACGGTCGGCGGGGAGTCGAGCGCGGAGATCGATCCGGAACTCGATG
>SLDM01000534.1 GCA_007125255.1 Phycisphaerales bacterium | reverse complement strand
AGCTCATCCTCAAAGCGGCGGAAGCGGTCCATGCGCGGGAACGAGCGGCGAACGCGATCGAACAACTCCAGGACGGGCTCGCGACCTGCGGGGAGGTCCATCTTCAGCGCCACCTTCTGATTGACGTAGAAGTCCGAGCACAGGGCGCCGAAGCTGGTACTCATGCATTACTCCGAGGAACCGGGATGGATCGAGCGGAGGAAGCGGAAGTAGTCCGAATCCGCCCGCAGGATCAGTGTAACGTCTTTGCCGAGTGACTCGCTGTAGCTCTCGAGGGTACGGAAGAAGGCGTAGAACTCCGGGTCCGCGCCGAAGGCGTCGTTGTAGATGCGGGTTGCTTCGGCGTCGGCGCGGCCGCGAATAATGTTCGCATCCCGCTGGGCTTCCGAACGGATCTCCGCGAGGAGGCGCTCGGTTTCCCCGTCGATCTCGTTGGCGCGGCCGCGACCTTCGGAACGGAACTGCTCGGCGATCCGCTGTCGCTCGGCGATCATGCGGTTGAAGACCTGTTCCTGGACCGACTGAACGTAGTCGACGCGCTTGATGCGGATGTCGACCAGTTCGATGCCGAGCCCGGGTACGAGTTTCTGCGCTTCATCGAGGATGGACTCGACGATCTCGCCGCGGCCCCGCGTGACTTCCTGCAGCAGGATCTCCTCATCTTCTTCACCGACGACTTCCATGCGTTCGAGATCTTCCTCGGAAAACTCCCAGTCGCGTGAGCGCACGATCTCGATCAGGTCGCTGCGTGAGATTTCGTCGCGAACCACCGAGTCGAGAATATCGTTGAGCCGGAGCTGTGCGCCGCGATCATCCTCCACGCTCTCGTAGAACTTCAGTGGATCGACAATGCGCCACCGGGCGGTGGTGTCGATGGAGATGAACTGCTCGCCGCGCGTTGGGATCTGGTTCGGATCGCCATCCCAGGAGTACAGCCGCTTGTCAAACTTGCGCACGTTCTGGATGAACGGCAGCTTGAAGTGCAGGCCGGGTTCGGTGATCGGGTCACCGACCGGCGCGTTGAACTGGAAGACGATTGCCTGTTCCGCTTCGTCGACCGTGAAGGTGGACGCAAAGAGGACGATCAGTCCGAGGACGAACAGGATGAACAATCCGAATGCAATGCCGAGTAGCCGGTTCATGATCAGCGGCCTCCTTCGCTGCGACGCGAAAATGGAGTTTCATCGAGATTCAACAGCGGCAGGGGGGACATCTGTCCTTCCTCGATCACGAGGACCCGGCCGAGTTTCGGCATGACCCGATCGACCATTTCCAGGTAGAGCCGCTGGCGGGTGACCTCGGGCATGTTGCGGTACTCCACGAGAATGGCTTCGAACCGTGACGCTTCGCCGATCGCGCGGTTGACGCGTTCCGCGGCATAGCCCTCCGCCGACTCGATCATCCGTTGCGCCTCGCCCCGCGCCTGCGGAACGGCCTGGTTGCGCCGCTTCTCCGCCTCGTTGATCAGCCGCTCGCGTTCCTGCTCGGCCTGGTTGACTTCGTTGAACGCCGCTTTCACGCGCTCCGGCGGATTGACATCCTGAAGCTCGATCGTGCTGACGGTGATTCCCAGTTCGAAGGAGTCGAGAATACTCTGCAGCTCTTCGCGGGCCTGCCGGGCAACCTGCACGCGCTTCTCGGTCAGCACATCGCTGCCGAGGTTGTTACCGACGATGCGCCGCATCACCCCTTCGCAGATGTCGCGGATGGTCTGCTCACGGTCGCGGACCCGGTGGAGCCAGAGTTCCGCATCGTCGATCCGGTACTGAACGACCCATTCCACGTCGATGACCTTCAGGTCGCCGGTGAGCATCAGCGATTCGTTGATGTGGGCGGATTTGTCGTACTGGGTGCGCTGCGTCGCGCCGACGGTTCGGAAGCCGAACTCTTCCTTGAGGAGGCGCCGGGTCGGCACGAATGTTGCCGAGTCGATGCCGTACGGCAGCTTGAAGTGCAGGCCCGGCGGCCGGGTGTCGATGACCTTGCCGAAGCGCTTCACCACCGCGACACCTTCGGTCTGCACGGTGTACACGCTGGTGAAGATGCCGATCAGGACCAGGATCACGATCAGCAGGCCGCCGAGCAGAACGGAAGCCTTCCCCCAGTTCACCTGGCTGGGATCAAACTCGAACTGGGGCGACGATCCCGAGCCGCCCGAGAAATTGACGGGCTTACGCGCCATCGTACGTACCTCCACATCAGCAGGATTCTGCGGCAGGGTGGGTCGACCGTAGGACCGGCACCCGGTCCGCGGGCCGTACTGTACCACGTTGCCGGACGTCCAACGTGTCGCCGAATGGCCGGGAGAGGACGCGCCGCGCCCGACCGGGAGCACTCCGCAGCGACTTCTTCCGAATGACCTGCCCGCAGTTTCAACTGGAGCGGGCAACCCGGTAAGGTATGGCCATGCGCTGGACCAGTCTCACCCTGATCGCGACGGGGGCGTTCTTCGTGATCGGCATCGTCCTGCTGATCGTGCGGGGGACGGTCGGCTACGATTTGATCTT
>SLDM01000063.1 GCA_007125255.1 Phycisphaerales bacterium | reverse complement strand
TCCGCCGACTTCTCGCTGATCGGCAGCACCCGCACCTGTTCCGGCGCGAGCCAGGTCGGGAACGCGCCGGCGAAGTGTTCGATGAGCACGCCGATGAACCGTTCCATCGAGCCGAACGGCGCGCGGTGGATCATCACCGGCCGGTGCGGCTGGTTGTCCGGCCCGATGTACGAGAGATCAAACCGTTCGGGCAGGTTGTAATCGACCTGCACCGTGCCGAGTTGCCACTCGCGGCCGACGACGTCCTTGACCACGAAGTCGATCTTCGGGCCGTAGAACGCGGCTTCGCCTGCCTCCTCGCTGAACGGCACGCCGAGCCCCCTGGCCGCCTCGCGGCAGGCGTGTTCGGCCTTGTCCCAGTTCTTCGGATCGCCCACGTACTTGCTCGAATCGGGGTCGCGCAGCCCGACCCGCACCCGGTAGTCCTCCATGCCGAGCGTTCTGAAGATGATCTTGACGAGCGACAGGCAGCCGACGAGTTCCTCGGCGAGCTGATCTTCGGTGCAGAAGAGGTGGGCATCGTCCTGGGTGAAACCGCGCACGCGCGTCATGCCACCGATCTCACCGGACTGCTCCCAGCGGTACACGGTGCCGAACTCCGCGAGGCGCACCGGCAGATCGCGGTAACTGTGCGGCTGGGAGTCGAAGGTCTTGATGTGGTGCGGGCAGTTCATCGGCTTGAGCAGGTACCCCTCGACCTCGCCTTCCTTCATCGAGTTGGCGAGCTGAGCGCACGAGCAGCCGTCGTCGGCAAGCATTTTCAGGTGTTCGTGGTGAATCAGCGGCGGGTACTGGCTGTCCTGATAGTACGGAAAGTGCCCGCTGGTCTTGTAGAGTTCCAGCTTGCCGATGTGCGGGGTGAAGATCTGCTGATAACCCTGCTTGCGCAGTTCTTCACTGATAAAGTTCTGCAGTTCCTGCCGCACCACCGCGCCGTTGGGTGTCCAGAGGATCAATCCCTGGCCGACGGTTTCATCGACGTGGAAGAGGCGGAGCTGTTTGCCGAGCACGCGGTGATCGCGTTTCTTCGCTTCGGCGAGCTGTTCGAGGTGGCGGTCGAGCTGCTTCTGATCGGCGAAAGCCGTTCCGTAGACGCGCAGCAGCGAATCAGAGTTCGCATCGCCGTGCCAGTAGGAGGAAGCGAGCGAGGTGATCTTGTACGCGCCGATGCGCCCGGTTGACGGCACGTGGGGGCCGCGGCAGAGGTCTTCCCAGTTCTTTCCCGGCTCGCCGGTGGCGTACCAGCTGAGCCGGTCGGAACCCGCTTCGACGGCACGCTCGGCATTGTCGAGTTTGTACTTGCTGCCTTCGTCGCGCAGCTTCTTCATCCCCTCATCGACGGGCATTTCGAAACGTGTAAACGGCCGATCCTCCTTGATGATTCTTTCCATCTCCACTTCGATCTGCTCGAAATCATCGCTGGAGAAATTCACGCCTTCCGGCAAGCGCATGTCGTAGTAGAAGCCGTTCTCGACCGGGGGGCCGTAGACGAGTTCGATGCGCGGGCAGATGACGCGCTGGATCGCCTCCGCCATGACGTGGGCGCAGCTGTGCCGAATGAGACCCAGCGCCTCTTCAGTTGACTCACCGCTCCTGCGATCGACGGGCGTGATCAGTTCGAGCTTGCAGTCGCGGTCGATGGTCGTCGCAAGGTCGCAGATCTCGCCGTCGATCTTCGCGCCGATGACGGCCTTGGCAAGGCCGGCACCGATGTCTTTCGCCACCTCGTGCGCGGTGACGGGGTGATCAAATTCGCGGGTGCTGCCGTCGGGAAGGGTGATGCGGGGCATGGGGGCTTCGTTCGAGTTTTTCAAGGATCGTCAAGGGTCAGGTCAGTGGGCAACCGGCAATGGTACCCGTGATCGGACGGGTTTTGGACGCCCCGGCTGATCCTGATTGCCGGTTCGTCATTGCCGGTTCATCGCTGGCCCGGGCTCGCATCTTATCCCGTGCTGCCGGATTGTCGCGCTTCCCGGACGGCGGCCGTCGCGGTGGCCGACTTCGCCTCCTCCCGCCACCTCAGCGGCCGGTCGATCGTGCCGCCGAGCCATCGGGCGAAGCGGACCGCGCAGGCGGCGTCGCTGAACGAGGCGGCGGGCACCGCGAAGTGGCGCGGGTCGGCCTCATCACGCACCTGGAGCAGAACCAGCGTGCCGCTGGGCGGGGCGGGCGAGGCGGGCGGTGCGGGCGACGTATCCTGCTGCGAGCTCTCTTCGCCAGGAGGATCCTCCGGTGACGGGCCATCGTCCGGTGAGCCACCTTCAGAGGTTGCCCGGCTCGGCGAAAGGTCGGGTCTCCGCAGTTCCAGGCCGCCGAGCGTGATCGCGGTCACGTCGTTCAGGGAAACGTCGCGCGGGGGCAGTTCTTTGCTGATTCCCTGCGTGATGAGGAGCTGGCGTTTCGTGTCGATCGTGAGCCAGTGTCGTTCGGCACGGTGGCGCAAAGACCACGCCCACCCGGCGAGCGCCCCGAGCGCCGCGGCGGCCAGCAGCGTCAGCGAAACCCATGCG
>SLDM01000448.1 GCA_007125255.1 Phycisphaerales bacterium | reverse complement strand
GTCCTCGTCGTCGCGCTGAACCGCTTCTTCCTGCCCAGCATCTTCGAGCTGGATGATGAGGGCATCACCGCCCGCTCCCCCTTGCGGACCCGGCGCTGCCAGTGGCGTGAAGTTCGGCGATTCGCGCACGATGACGATGGCGGCTACCTGTCCACCCGTGCGGTCCCTTCGCGTCTCGATGCCCATCGCGGCATGCACCTGCTCTTCGGCACGTGCCGGACGGAGGCGATCGACGAAATCAACCGGCGTCTGGCGCGGATGAGTCCGTCGAAGGAACTGGCGGCTCGTGCTTCCTCGAAGAGCGCACCGCGAAAGGAGTCCGAGTGATGGGCTGGCGCGAGTCGATGCAGCACGCCTTCGCGGTGGATGACCCCGACGCGTTCACGCCGAACGAGGTGCAGCGGCGCATCGTCGACGGTCTGGCCCGGCGCATCGCCCGTCGCGGTATGACCACGCCGGTGAGCCTCATGCTCGATGTCAGCCAGCCGTACAACTATCTCACCTCCCAGACGATGCAGTTCTTCCGGCCGGTGGCCTCCACGCTCCTGTGGACCTTCGCGCCGTTCCTGCCGCGCGGCCTGAGCCCGGAGTCCTACGCCGAGTTTGCCCGCATGCTCGAACATCGCGGCGCACTACCGTATATTCGGCAACGCGTGGAGCACTTTGAGGAAATCAGCGCGACATCGGATCAGTCGCCGAAAGACGACGAGATCAGCAACTCTGAGGATGAACGAACACCGCGCCTGCGTGATGGTGATGGTGGGTGATTCCGGTCGGCCGCCCCGTAGGCGTCCATCCCGGATGGTCCGCCCCTTCTTGATCGACTCCTGATTCCTGACGCTCCACGCCCCGCCTCGCATGACCATCGACCCCGACAAAATCAACGTCATCCTCGCGACCGACTGCGGCTCGACGACCACGAAGGCGATTCTCATTCAGAAGGTCGATGGGGTCTACCGGCAGACGCATCGCGGTGAGGCGCCGACGACCGTCGAGGAGCCCTTTGCCGACGTGACGATCGGCGTGACGAACGCGGTGACGGAGGTGCAGGAACTCGCCGGGCTCAAGCTCGTCGACGAGAACGGAAAGCTTCTTCACCCGGCCCAGGGTGACGTGGGCAGCGACATCTACATCTCCACCTCTTCCGCCGGCGGCGGCTTGCAGATGATGGTCGCCGGAGTGGTCAAGGAAATGACCGCCGCCAGCGCGAAGCGGGCTGCGCTCGGGGCGGGCGCGATCGTCATGGACACGATCGCCTCCAACGACAGGCGCAAGCCGCACGAGCAGATTCAGCGCATTCGCGAGCTCAGGCCGGACATGATCCTGCTCTCCGGCGGCGTCGATGGCGGCACCGAGGCGCACGTGGTGCAGCTGGCGGAACTGATCGCGCCGGCCAAACCCCAGCCGCGCTTCGGCAGCAAGTACACCATGCCGCTCATCTACGCCGGCAACAAGGAAGCCGCGCCGCTGATCCAGGAAGTCTTCGACGAATCGATCGATCTGACGATCGTGGACAATCTGCGGCCGGTGCTGGAGCGGGAGAATCTCGGCCCGGCCCGCGATGCGATTCATGATCTCTTTCTCGAACACGTCATGGCCCACGCGCCGGGGTACGACAAGCTCATGACCTGGACGCACGCCCCGATCATGCCCACGCCCGGGGCGGTCGGCAACATCCTCCAGCGCATCGCCACCGATCAGAACATCAACGTCGTCGGCGTCGATATCGGCGGGGCGACCACCGACATGTTCAGCGTCTTTGACGGCGTGTTCAACCGCACCGTCAGCGCGAACCTCGGCATGAGCTACTCCATTTCGAACGTCTGCGCCGAAGCGGGCATGGAGAACGTGCTCCGCTGGGTGCATTTCGACATGGATGAACGGGAGCTGCGCAACCGCGTCAAGAACAAGATGATCCGTCCGACGACGATCCCGCAGACCCGCGAGGCGCTCGTCTTCGAACAGGCGGTCTCGCGCGAAGCGCTCCGGCTGGCGTACATTCAGCACAAGGAGTTCGCGACCACCCTCAAGGGGGTGCAGCAGCAGCGCACCGTCGGCGATACCTTCAGCCAGGAAGTCGGCGGGCAGACGATCGTGAACAACATGAAGCTCGACCTGCTGGTCGCTTCCGGCGGTGTGCTCAGCCACGCACCCCGCATGCACCAGACGGCGATGATGCTGATCGACGCGTTCGAGCCGGAGGGCGTGACGCGGCTGGCGAAGGACTCGATCTTCATGATGCCGCATCTCGGGGTGCTCGCGGAAGTCCATACCCAGGCGGCGGTGGAGGTGTTCGAACGGGATTGCCTGATCAACCTCGGCACCTGCATTGCGCCGAGGGGGCAGGGCAAGCCCGGCAAGCCCTGTTTCGAATACGAGTTCAAGGGCGAGACCCTCAACGAGTCGGGCGTGATGCACTACGGCGAGATCAAGCTGCTGCCGCTGGGTGAGGGGGAGACGGCGATGGTCTCACTGACGCCGATGCGCGGCTTTGACCTCGGCCAGGGGCCGAAGAAGCGAGTCGAAACCCAGGTCCGAGGCGGCACGGTCGGGTTGATTCTCGATGCCCGCGGCCGGCCGCTTGTTCTGCCGGCGGAGCGCAGTGCCTGCCGAACCGCGATGACCTCGTGGGTCGAGGCGATCCAGCTGTATCCCGAGGAAGAGACCGCGGCGGTGGGGGCCCGTTGACGGCAGGAATGCTGTACGTGAGCCAGGTTGTCGGGACGGATCGGGCAGGTTGAACGGTGTGTTGTCTCTGGCGTCAAGTCGGCATGGTCGCCCGCCGCAGCGGATGACAGCGTGAGTCGAAATTGTCTTTACTGATCCCTCTCCTCAGAATCCTTCTTCAATGGCCAAGGCGTATACCCCAGGACTGAAAGTCACGAACCGCATCACCCACCGTGTGAAGCGCGTGCTTCCGATCTCCGGCGAGGTGCTCGTCAAGGTTGGTGATCCGGTGACTTCGCGCGACGTCGTCGCGGAGACGTTCATGCCGGGTGATGTGTTCCCGCTCAACATGGCCAACCTGCTCTCCATGCCGGCCGCGGACGTGCCGGAGTGCATGCTGATTCAGGCAGGCGAAACGGTGCACGTCGGGCAGGTCATCGCCCGCACCAAGGGCATCTTCGGCATGTTCCGCACGGAGTACAAATCCAAGGTTGCCGGTACCGTGGAATCGATTTCCGGCGTGACCGGCCAGGTCATCCTGCGCGGCAGCCAGCAGCCGGTGCGCGTGCTGGCGTACATGACCGGCCGCATCGCCGAAGTGCTTCCCGGGGAAGGCTGTCTCATCGAAGCGGAGGTCTCCTACGTTCAGGGAATCTTCGGCATCGGGGGCGAGACCGACGGTCCGATCCGCCTCGCGTGCGCTTCGCACCAGCAGGACCTCACGCCGGATGTGATCACGCCGGAGATGAAGGACGCCGTCGTCATCGGCGGGGCGCGGGTGACGGATGAAGCGATCAAGAAGGCCGTCGAGGTCGGAGCCGCCGCGCTCGTGACCGGTGGGATCGATGACCAGGATCTGCGCGATTTCCTCGGCTACGACCTCGGGGTCGCCATCACCGGCTCGGAGAAGGTCGGCCTCACGCTCATCATCACGGAAGGGTTCGGCGACATCGCCATGGCGGAAAATACGTTCTCGCTTCTGAAGTCGCGCGAGGGCGATCTCGCCTCGGTCAACGGCGCGACCCAGATTCGCGCGGGGGTCATGCGGCCGGAAGTCATCATTCCGCTGACGGGCGAAGAACTCGAGCGGGAAAAGGAACCGGTCCACACCGCCGGTGCACTGGATCTCGGCCGATCGGTTCGCATTATCCGTGATCCATACTTCGGTCTGATCGGTGAGGTCAGCGCGTTGCCGCACGAGCAGCAGGTCCTCGGCTCGGGGTCCATGGCGCGCGTACTTGAAGTCAAGTTCAATTCCGGTGAGACTGTTGTCATTCCCCGAGCGAACGTGGAGCTGATCGAAGAGTGAGCCACCGGCAAGACCGAGTCCCGCCCCGCGTGTTGACCATCATGGCGATGATCGGTTGGCTCGTTTTGTGGTTCTCCGCTCCGGCGGCGCTCGCGCAGGATGCCGCCACCGGGATCGCCGAAGAGGCGGGCAATGATTCTGTCGAGGCGGCGCCGGCGACTCCTCCGGCGCCACCTGCCCGGCTCGTCGCCGAAGACAAGCCGAACGATGCGGGCAATACGATTATGTTGTCGTGGGAACTCTCTCCCGATGACGACATCACGCTGGATGAAGCGCGGTTACAGGGGTATCGACTCTACCGGGCGGACGTGACCGATCCGGGCCGCGAGCTGGAATTTGAACTCGCCGCCGGCGTGCGTGATCTCACGCTCCAGCGCGACGAGTTTGAGGACAGCCACCGCCTGATCCGGCCTAGTCGGTCGTTCCAATACCGCCTGGTCGCGGTCGGCGTCGATGGCACGGAATCCGAGCCAATCGAGCTCGATACACCGATCAGCACGACGCGCAGCTGGTTCGACCCCAACCGAAGCTGGTTTCTCGGCCTGATGCTGCTGATTTCATTCTGGATTGTCCTCTTCATCTATCTGGCGCAGAAGGGGGTGGACCTCAAGATCCGCAAGATCGCCGGACTGGAAGCGGTGGATGAGGCGGTCGGCCGCGCAACGGAGATGGGGCGCCCGATCCTCTTCGTGCCGGGCATTCAGGACATGAACAACATTCAGACCGTGGCGGGGATCACGATCCTCGCCCGGATCGGGCGCACCGCGGCGGAGTACGATGCGCGGATCGAAGTGCCGACGTCGCGCTCCCTGGTGATGACCACCGCCCGGGAAACCCTGGAGTCGTCGTTCCTGTCCGCCGGCCGCCCCGATGCGTATCACGAGGACATGAGCTACTACGTGACGGATGAGCAGTTCGGCTACGTGGCGTACCTGACGGGGTACATGTCACGGGAGAAACCCGCGGCCTGTTTCTATCTCGGCGCCTTCTTCGCCGAATCGCTCATTCTCGCGGAGACCGGCAACTCGATCGGTGCGATTCAGGTGGCGGGCACCGCCGAGCCGGCGCAGCTTCCCTTCTTCGTGGCCGCGTGTGACTACACGCTCATCGGTGAAGAGTTCTTTGCCGCCTCCGCGTATCTCTCCGGGGAGCCGGAACAGCTCGGCACGCTCAAGGGGCAGGATGTCGGCAAGATCATTGGCGGACTGCTGATCATTGTCGGGTGCCTTCTCGCGACGGCGGCGTCGGTGACGCAGAACCCGCAGATGGAGTGGGCGGTTAACTACCTCAAATTCTCCGTGCTCGGAACGGAGGAGCCGCCGGAGGAACTGCTGGATCAGGACCTGATCGAGGAGCGGATGGAGGAAGAGGCAGACGGGGCGAATGGTGAAGAGCAAGCGTTCGGCGGGGCGTGGACGGAAGGAAACACCCAGACATGAAGCGCACTTTTCCCCTGATCATCGCAGCGGTAGCCGGCTACGTCATGGTCGTGGCGTACTTCATGCCGGCGTTGCAGCAGGTACGCGAGGATGCCGAGGAGTGGTTCAATATTCTCGCCGCGATCGCCATGATTCTCGGCGGCGCGAGCATTCTGGGCATGCACCTGAGGAAGGTCTCCGACCGCCGTGCGGGCTGGGGGTTTTCCGTCGTGACTCTGCTCGGTTTTCTCGTGACGCTGTACGTGGGACTGTTCAAGGTCGGCGTGCCGCCCATGCCGGAGTACCCCGACCGCGCATGGACCGGTGAATACATCGCGCAGGGCAGCGCGCTCTGGTGGAGCTTCGAGTACATCATCTACCCGATCACCGCGACCATGTTCGCGCTGCTGGCGTTCTACGTCGCCTCCGCCGCCTTCCGCGCATTCCGCGCGAAGAACCTGGAAGCGATGCTGCTGCTCGGCACGGCGTTCGTCATTCTGCTCGGACGCAGCTACGCCGGAACGCTGTTGACCGGCTGGTACGCGGAGGAGTATCCGAATCTGACCCTTCCCGGATTGACGGACATGATCATGGGTGTGTTCAATACCGCCGGCCAGCGCGCGGTCATGATCGGCATTGCCCTGGGGATCGCCGCAACGAGCCTGAAGATCCTTCTCGGGATCGATCGCTCATACCTCGGATCACGCAATGGTTGAGTCAAGAACAGGAGTGCCGCACGTTTGAGCGAATGGCTGACCAATCTTGATCGACGGTGGATCTTCCTGGCCATGTTCCTTGCCGTGGCGATTCCCGTGCTGCTCCAGCCGGAGTTGCCCGAGCAGCCCACGCCGATCGTGCAGGCCGTCTTCGACAAGATCGAATCGCTGCCCGAGGGTTCGACGGTTCTCCTGTCGCTCGATTACGATCCGGCGAGCGAGCCGGAACTCGGTCCGATGAACGTGGCGTTCACCCGCCATCTTGCCCTGCGGGGTCACAACCTGCTCTACATCACGCTCTGGCCGACCGGCGTGCCGATGATCGACGATGCGATGCGGGTTCTTGAAAATGAGTTTGCCGATCAATACACCTACGGGGAGAACTATCTCAACCTCGGATACGGCGCCGGACAGGAGGCCGCGATCAAGCTCATCGCGACCGACCTGGCCAAGCTCTTCGGCGTGGATTCACGCGGCCGGCCGCTCGGAAGTTACAACGCCGCACGCGGCATTCGCAGCCTGCAGGACACGGACCTCGTCATCTCCATCGGCGCGGGATACCCCGGCACGAAGGAGTGGGTTCAGTACGCGGGCACACCGTTCCCGGAGATCCAGCTCGTTGCCGGCGTCACCGGCGTGAGCGCGCCGCCACAGTACCCCTACTACCCGCAACAGCTCATTGGTATGCTCCCCGCCATCAAGGGCGCGGCCGAATACGAAGCCGCTCTCTCGCTGGTCTACGGCACGGCGGGCGAGGCGCTGCCGGAGTTGCTCAACGAGAGTATTCAGGCGATGAGCACGGATGAGCGAAGCGAGGATGAGATCCACGAAGAGCTGCAGAGTGCGCTCGGTATCGGCGCGACGCAGTTGCAGTCGATCCTCACCGGCCGCATCAACTGTCTGCCGCTGGAACAGATCTCGACGATCGCCGAAGCGCTCGCCCTCGATCCGATGGTATTGATTGAAGCGGCGACCGAAGATGGCTGCGACTACGCCGACGGACGGGACTATCCCGACAACTATCTCAACTACGGCCGGTCGGAGTTCCAGACGGCACTTCGCCGCATGGGGCCGCAGCTCTCGGCGCACCTGCTGATGCTCGCGCTGATCGTTCTGGGCAACCTGATTTTCTTCCTCGATCGCCGGAAGGAGCGACGTCGTTGAAGACGGAAACGATCATCCTCAACTCGTTCCTCGGTCTGGGCGTGATTGCGCTGGCCTTATGGATGATCGCGTGGGGGCAGGAAGGAAAGTTCCTGGGCGCGCAGTACGTTGAGGTCCGTGACACGATCGAAGTCTATGACTCGCGCGAGCTGGCGTGGTTCCGGACGCCCGACCCCGATGATCCGGAAGAGACCATCGGTTACTGGGTCGAACGCGCTGCCCTTCCGGATTCCGAGCCGCCTGAGCTGGCTGATCCCGAGGCGGGCGATGTGGTGGTCGAACCGGCGGATCTGGATCGCTTTACACCGGCCCGCACCTGGGAGATTCAGCGCGGGGTCTCGCGCGACCGCGCGGATGAAGACGGCGTGGTTCTCAGTCTCTCCCGGACGATCGGCCTCTGGTTTGCCGCCATCTGTACGCTCTTCGTCTTCTCATTCCTCTATCGTGACAATCCGTTCTACAAGTTCGCCGAGGCGCTGGTGGTCGGTGTTTCCGCCGCGTACTCGATGGTGGTCGCCTACTGGACGATGGTGATTCCGAACCTGATCGGCAAGCTGTTGCCGGATCTCGTGCAGGCCGCGTTCGTTCCCGAGCATGATCAGCCGTTCTATGCGCCGCACATCGGAGTACTGATCCTCAGCATCCTGCTGCTCTGGCGCCTGTCGCCGGTGGGTGGCTGGGTGGCCCGTTGGCCGCTGGCCTTCATCATCGGTACCACCGCGGGGTTCCGGCTGATCGCGCACCTCGAATCGGATTTTGCCATCCAGATCCAGGCGACCATCCTGCCGCTGGTCGTGCGTGATGACGGCGGGTTCAACTTCTGGATGAGCGTTCGCCACCTGGTGATCATGCTCGGCGTGATGGCGGGGCTCACCTACTTCTTCTTCTCGATCGAACACAAGGGATTCGTCGGGAAGACGGCCCGCGTCGGCATCTGGGTGCTCATGATCACCTTCGGCGCCGGCTTCGCCTACACCGTCATGGGCCGGATCACGCTGCTCACCAACCGGATTGAGTACCTCTTCGACGACTGGCTCTGGCTGATCAGTTAGCCGGTCCGCCCGCGAGGCACTCCGTTACTCCGTTACTTCGTCACTTTCCCTCGGTGCCTCCGTGCCTTCGTGCCTCTCTTCATGCCTCGATGCCTTGTCCCTCGCCCCCTTCATCAATCCTCCTCATCCGGCAGCCGTTCGGCCTGGTCGCGCATACGAATCGCCGATTGCGACACCTCGTCGTAGATGCTCGCGAGCAGTCCCACCAGCGGGAAGCGGCCGGTGAGCGGGGAGGGGCCGAGACGGCGCAGCAGCGCGTGGGCGACGTGTGACTGCGGCGCGGTCTGCTCCAATCGGGCGAGTTCCGGTCCGCTCCGCCAGAAATCCTCGAGACACGTTTCGAGCGGGGCGGGGTCGTCCTGCGTCTCCGGAATCAGCGGATCGACGTGGGCGGTTGCAACCCCCTGGGTGTGCATCGCCCGCGACTGGCGCAGGCGCTCCAGCAGCTGGGCTTCCGCCATGCCGTACAGGCGGAACACGATCATCGGATCATCGGAGAGTCGCTCGGCCAGCAGGTATCCGACGGCCGCGCGGTGCTTGCAGCTCGCGGCGCCGCAGGTACAGGTGCTGGTGATCGACTCCCGCGCCGCGTCGAGAAAGGGAATACCCAGCTCATCGAAGAGTTCGCCCAGATGCTCCGGCATCTCGCCCGCGAGCAACTTGGCCGAATAGAGCGCTTCGCTGGACATCGCTTCGATCAGCCGCTGCCAGCCCGAATCTTCCAGAGTTCGGCAGTTCATCTCGACCTGGTAGGGGCGGGGGGCCCGACCCTGAACGCGGGCGGTCACGCCGTCCGGGGTGAGCTCGAACAGCGCGATCTGCCCCTGGCGCGCGTACTGCATGCCCTCGGTTCGCGCTTCGGTATCGAGCGTGTTCTCCAGAAGTTGCACCCAGCGACGGGCGATCCAGTGGCGCGCGACGACACCGTCCCGGGCCTTCAGCTTGATTCCGTACCGCACGCGCCGCGGATTCTCGGGACGATTCACACTGCGCTGCTGGTGCGACGAACGGCCGTTGGCAACGAATTTCTGGTCGCGTTCGCTCAAGACTCCTCCTCCATGGCCGATCGCCGCAACGTCAGCAGGTCCTGAAGCTGATTGGTGTCCAGTTCGGTCAGCCACGACTCGCCGCTGCCGACAATGCGATCGGCGAGTTCGGTTTTCTGTTCGATCATCTGGTCGATGCGCTCTTCCAGCGTGCCCACGCAAACGAACTTGTGTACGTGAACCGTCCTCACCTGCCCGATCCGGAAGGCGCGGTCGGTGGCCTGGTTCTCCACCGCCGGGTTCCACCAGCGATCGAAGTGGAAGACGTGGTTCGCCGCGGTGAGATTGAGACCGACGCCGCCGGCCTTGAGCGAGAGGATGAAGAAGGGGACTTCCGGGCCGGTTTCGTGGAATCGGTCGATCATCTGCTGCCGGCGCGCGGTGGGGGTTCCCCCGTGCAGGAAGAGCGCCTCGCAATCGAACTCGCTCCGGAGCATGTTGTGCAGGAGGTGGCCCATC
>SLDM01000101.1 GCA_007125255.1 Phycisphaerales bacterium | reverse complement strand
TCGGCGCCGCCCGCGTTCTGAGCAAGGTTGCCGGGGACTCTCGCCTCCCCCGGCCGGTGTCGTTCATCTACCAGCCCGCGGAGGAAGGCGGCGCGGGCGGCAAGCGCATGGTGGAGGAGGGGTGTCTGAACGGTTCACGGCTCGGCCCGCCGGTCGAGTCGATCTTCGGCCTCCACGGCTGGCCGCACCTGCCGCTCGGCCAGGTCTCCACCCGGCCCGGCCCGATGCTCGCCGCGGCGGATATGTTCGAGCTGCGCATCCGCGGCACCGGATGTCACGCCGCCTACCCCCACGTCGGCCACGATCCGATCGTCGCCGGCGCGGCCGTGGTGAGTGCCGCCCAGCAGATCGCATCGCGCAACGTCGGTCCGCTCGACTCGGTGGTCGTCTCGATCACGCAGTTTCATGCGGGGACGACGCACAACATCATCCCCGAAGAAGTCCTGCTCACCGGAACGGTGCGCACGCTGAACCCGGAGACGCAGCGACTCGCCCAGGAGCGGCTGCACGAGATCGCCACCAACATCGCGGCCGCGCACGGCTGCGAGGCGCATCTGGATTACCACGTCGGGTATCCCGTCACCCGTAACGATCCGAAGGCGGTGGAGACCTTTGAGGAGATCGCGGGACCGGTCATGGGCGCCGAGAACGTCGTGCCGATGGAGCACCCGGTGATGGGCGGTGAAGATTTTTCCTTCTACGGCCAGGCCGTCCCGGCGTGCTTCTTCGCGCTGGGATTGATTCCCGGCGGCCAGAGCTCGATGCCCGATCTGCACCAGCCGACGTTTGATTTCAACGATGATGCGCTTTCCATCGGAATCGAACTCTTCTGCCGGCTGGCGATGCGCCCGGTCGCCTGAACGGGAACCGCGGCAGCTCACCGGCGGGAGAGATGTGATCAATGGAAACTCAGGAGCTCGTCCCATGCGAGGACTCACTTCGGCGGCGTTGCTCGCCTTGCTTGCCTTGCACGCTCTGACCCTCGCCGCGCTCGGCGGCTGCCGGAGTCAGCCGGCCGGCCGCGCGATTCAAGGCCCGGCTGCGCACTACACCACGGCGGCGATCGCCACCGACCATGCGCTGGCGTCGGAAGCGGGGGCCGCCATGCTCGCGCGGGGCGGGAACGCCGTCGATGCGGCGGTGGCGGCGAGCTTCACCCTCTCGGTCGTGCGGCCCTACTCCTGTGGTATCGGCGGCGGTGGATTCATGGTCATTCACCTGCCGCCGGATGAGAACGAGGGTGAACCGCGCCAGGTCGTGATCAACTACCGGGAGACCGCGCCGGCCGCCGTGAACGGCGATTACTACGTTTCACTTGACGATCCGGAAGCCAGCCGATTCGGCGTGCATGCGGTCGGTGTTCCCGGCACCGTGGCCGGCCTGCTTCATGCGCTGGAACACTACGGCACGCTCGACCGCGCCACCGTGCTCGCGCCGGCCATCGAGGCCGCGCGAACCGGCTTCCGCGCCGATGCGCACCACATCCGGGCGATGAACCATTTGCGCGATTTACTGGATGAGCGCCCCGAGCGCGGCGAGCACTTCGCGCCGCTCTGGAACCGGCTGTTTGCCGCCGGCACCCTGGAAGAGGGTGACCTTGTTCGCAACGGTCCCAAGGCCGCCGCGCTCGAGTTGATTGCCCATCACGGCGCCGCGGCGTTTTACGAAGGACCGATCGCCGACGCCATCGGCGGCGTGATTCGCGCGAATGGAGGCGTGATCTCTGCCGATGATCTGCGCTCGTATGAGCCGGAGGTGATCGAACCGTTGCGCGGCCGGTTCGGCGCGTACGAACTGATCACCATGCCGCCGCCCTCCAGCGGGGGGGTTGCCCTCCAGCAGATCTTCGGCATCATCGAGCGGCATCTCGATGCCACGGCGTTCGCCGATCCGGATGATCCCGCGTACATGCATCTCGCCGCCGAAGCGATGAAGCACGCGTTCGCCGACCGGGCGGAATGGCTTGCCGATGCGAACTTTGTCGATGTTCCGATCGATCGTCTCTTGAGCGAAGCGTATCTCGATGAGCTCGCCGCGCGATTCGACTCCGAAGCGGTGCTCGATGATCTCTACGCCTACGGCTCGGTGACCCCGGCGAGCGCGCAGAACGCCGCCGGAGGCGGGACGAGCCATCTTTCGGTGATCGATGCCGACGGCATGGCGGTGGCGTCGACCGAAACGATCAACCTGATCTGCGGATCACTGGTGGCGGTTCCGGGCTTCGGCTTCGCCCTGAACAACGAGATGGATGACTTTACGACAATCCCCGGTGAGCCGAATGCGTTTGGACTGCGCCAGTCGGATCGCAATCTGCCCGAGCCGGGCAAGCGGCCGTTGAGCAGCATGTCCCCGACCATCGTGCTGCGCGGTGATCGCGCCGTTCTCGTCGCCGGCGCCTCCGGCGGGCCGCGCATCATCACCGGTACCGCACAGGCGATCCTGAACGTGCTCCACTTCGGGAGGTCCGCCGAAGATGCAGTACTTCGCCCGCGCTTCCATCACCAGTGGATGCCG
>SLDM01000086.1 GCA_007125255.1 Phycisphaerales bacterium | reverse complement strand
GATGAGGGCCATCGTGGCCAGCAGTACCAGCGGAAGGGCGATCGCGCGCGGCAGGTTGACCCGCGGATCGAAGAACCGCGCGGAGTCCGGGTCGGCCAATAGCAGGATGAGGACATGGGCGAAGACCAGGCCCGCGGCGAAGAGCGCCGCCTGGCGGTGAAAGTGCAGCATGGTGTCGATCCCGATGCGGCCGGCGATCCAGCGGAATCGGGCAATCAGTGCGAACTGTACGCTCAGCATTGCCAGGGCAAGAAATCCGAGACCCACGCCGAACTCGATCCAGAACCCTCTTCCCACCGGAAGGGGAGCGACGAGCATGAGCGCCACCGGGACCAGCACCATCAGCAGGTAGAGGGTGATCCAGAGCGCGAAGGTGGCGATGAGGCGTAAAGTCATGAGAAAAAGTGGCTGCCGTCCGGGAGATGGTAATGCGGGAGAGGCACGAAGGGGAGGGATTTGGGGGGAGTGACGAAGTGACGAAGTGACGGAGTGATGGCGAGGGGGTCGTCTCCGCGAAAGTGGGACCCCTGGCGGTGAGGAAGAACTGTTCTGCATTCGGATAAGGTTTCTACGCGCGGGACGTTCCCGGCGCGCCCATCCGCGGGCACCCGGGTAGCGACCGGCGTCATCCTTCGGTCCGGCAATCGTTCTTCCACCAGCGCACGGCCGACTCCCTGCGGCCCTCTGGCCGTGGCACCCTGCCGAATCACTCCCGCCACCCCTCTTTCACTTCGTCACTCCGTCACTCCCCCTCCGTGCCTCCGTGCCTCGTTACCACCCTCCTACGCCCTTCATTTGGGTGCCACCACCATCTCCCGGTTCCGGCTACAATTTCGGCATGGGACAGATCGGAACCCTGATCATCATCGTCGTCATCGTCTGGCAGATCGTCAGCGCGATCATCGCGCACGCCAACGAGTCACGCCGCAAACAGGAGGAGCAGGCGTTGCGCGAACGGCGCGGCTCACGGGGTCAGGGGGCAGCTCCGGGCAAGTCCGCGAAGGCCGATGGTGGAAACCGGCTGGACGATCTCGTCGCGCGGCGGCAGCAGCAGCTTGAAGAGCTCCGTCGCCGGAAGCAGGGCGGGGCCCCGACCCAAGCCCAAGTCCAGACCCGAGCCCAGCCTCAAGCCGGGCCGCAACGTGCCGGCAGCCGTTCCCGTCCCGCCTCGACCACCGCCGCGCCGCCTCAAGCATCGCGCGGCAGCCAGCAGAGAATGTCACCGGGGCAGAAACAGCGCGGCGTCGCCCAGACCTCTTCGAGCAGCAGAAGCACGTTGCAACCGACGGATTTTCCGGTCGACCTGCGCCGTCAGCAGTCGCGCGAGGACCGTGACCGACGCATGTCCGTGATCCGCGAGCAGGAGCAGCAGACCGCCGAGGTAGCCCGCGCAGCACGCGATGTGCGCCGGCAGGAGAGTCAGCGGACCGAACTGGAGGAGTTGATCGCGGAGCAGGATCGCGCCTCGGCGACCGCGCGGCAGATCCTCGAGCTGCGCAAGAGGCTCCGCGAGCCCGGAACGCTGCGCGATGCGATCATGCTCAAGGAGATCATCGATCGACCCGTCGGGTTGCGTGAAATGTCCCTCTGAACAGGTTCGACCGGGCATGACCGTCCGGGACAGCCGCGTTCGTCCGGGAGAGCGGGCCGGGAGCGGACGGGAGAGACCCGGCCGGAATCTCCCCCATCGAATCCCCCATCGAATCCCCCATCGAATCAAAGTCCGATCGTGCTGTACCCGCAGTCGACGTAGATCGTCTGCCCCGTAATGCCGGCGCTGCGGTCGCTGAGCAGAAACGCGGCCGCGTCACCGACATCCTTGCCGGTCACGTTGCGGCGCAGCGGGGCCTTCTTTTCCACCCAGTCGAGAATCTGGCTGAACCCGCCCACGGCGAGGGCGGACATCGTGCGCAGCGGACCGCCGGAGATCGTGTTAACGCGGATGTTCTTTTCGCCGAGCTCCGCCGCCAGGTAACGGGTCGTTGATTCGAGTGCCGACTTCGCGACGCCCATGACGTTGTAACCCGGCACGGCCTTCTCCGCGCCGTAGTAGCTCATCGCGATCAGTGACCCGCCATCGGTCATCAGCGGGACCGCTCGATTCGCCATCGCCATGTAGGTGTACGCGCTGATGTCCATCGCCTGCGTGAAGACTTCGCGCGGCGTGGCGGTGAACCGGCCCTCCTTCAGCCAGTCCTTGTCCGCGAAAGCGATCGAATGGACGAGAAAATCGATCGTGCCGAATTCATCCCTGACCCGGTCGAAGACCCGATCGAGATCCTCATCAGATCCGGCATCGAGCGACGCGAGCCACGGGTCCTCGACGCCGAGCTGCTTGACCGCCTTGGAGCAGCGCCGCTCCATCTTCTCACCCGGCAGATGGGTGAAGAGGCATTCCGCACCCTCCATGAGAAGCGATTCCGCGATGAAATAGGCGTAGCTGTGGTCGTTGGCGATGCCGACGACGAGGCCGCGTTTTCCGTCCATGATGCCCATGGGCAAACTCTCCGGTGGCT
>SLDM01000218.1 GCA_007125255.1 Phycisphaerales bacterium | reverse complement strand
GGCCATGGCGAGCGACGCCGTGTGCGTCAGGCTGACGTGCCAGTCACTGATGCCGCGGGAACGGGCCATCGCCGCGCACGTACCGGAGATACGAACGATCGGCTGCCCCCCGGTGGCATGATCAAACTCGATCTCCGTCCAGCGCGTCCCCTGGGCCCAGCCGGTGCCGATCGCCTTGAGGACCGCTTCCTTCCCCGCGAATCGCGCCGCGTACCGTTCTGCGCGGCGGCCGCCCCCGGAATCCGCGTACGCGCGCTCCACCTCGGTAAAGCACCGCGCGAGAAATCGCTCGCCGTGCTCTTCGAGCATCCGTTCGATGCGCGCGATCTCCACGAGATCGATGCCGTGTCCGCGAATCTCCATCCGGACATGCTACCACGAGCGCCTGAGCATCATTCATGCCCGACCATACCCCGCGCGTTCCAGCCGGGCCGCCGTCTCCTGCCGGTAGAAGTCGCGCAGCACTTCGTAGACCTCCGGATGGAGCCGTCTCAGCGAGATCGGGCGTTCAAAGAAGACCTCCGTCGCGACCGCGAAGAACTCGCCCGGGTTGGTGGCGCCGTACTCGCGCAGCAGACCGGAACTCCGGCCGGCCCGGAGCTGATCGAATTCCCGTGACATGACCTCGACGTACCGCCGGAACTGCCCGCGATCCCGAATCACCGGCGTGCCATCGACCACCCCGTCCTTCATGTCGAGCTTGTGGGCGAACTCGTGGTAGACCAGGTTGCGACCTTCGAACGGCCGGCGTCCTCCGTCGAGAACGTGCTGCCAGGAGAGAATCACCGGACCGCGAAAGTGCGCCTGCCCCAAGACCGGCAGATCACCCTCCACGACCTCCGCCCCGCCCGGAACCCGGCCGCGCACGAAGTAGCCGGAGGGATAGACCAGGATCGTGCGCAGCATCCGGTAGTAGTCGTGTTCGATTTCCAGAAGCAGCAGGCACGCCTGGGCCGCGATCGTGGCCTGCATCGCCCCGGTCAGCTCGAGCCCGTCACACCCCTCCCAGTGTTTTTCACGGACGAAGACCTGGATGAGTCGCTGGAGTCGCTTTTGCTCATCCTCGTTCAGCAGCCGGTAGTGCGCAACGTTCTGCCGGATGGCGCGCTCCCATCCCGGGTCGAAGGACTCCTCAAGCCACCGGCGACGGCGGCGCTTCTTGAGCCAGCCGAAGATCACGCGCCTCCTCCCGTCCAGAGCGCCAGCGTCTGCCGGCAACCCGCCCACGGCTCCGGCCACTGTCGCGAATCCACCACGACGGGCCGGTTGTACCTCGCGACCGAGAGCGCAACCTGATAGCCGCGCCAATCCAGGCGACCATCCTGAGCTCCGATCGGGCCGCGCATCCCGGTTCCGTAGAGGTCGCTCAGGCGCGCCGAGGTCACGCGCTCCGGGCGGGCGTGCACCGCAGCGCACGGATCTTCGCCGGATGCCAGAAGTGCTGCCGGATCGATTCCGGCCCCGATCGTCTCATCGGCGTCGGTATCGCGCAGCGGCAGGGCATGATCCGCGAGCACCGCGCCACAGCGTTCGCACGCATCGCGGATCGTCGTCAGCACATCCTGCCAACTGTCATCTGTCGTCTCGGGCCTGGGCAACGCGAGACTGACCGGCATCCGGCCGAGTTCGCCCGCCAGATCGATCGTCGCCAGCAGGGCATGGACCGCGTGATCGACACGCGCCGAATCGAGAAAGTGTTCCGGGGGAATCCACATGTCGATTCCGGCGGGGCGGAGCTCAAGTCGCCGCAGGTCGGCGGCCAGACCGCGCCGGGCCGAGCGATCGAGTTCCCGCGGCCGCATACCCGGCTGGCGTCCATCGATCTGCACATCCCGGAACCCCGCCGCGGCGATCTGCTTGAGGGCCATCGGCGGCGAAACCGGAATCGCCGACAGAAGGGCCGCGAGCGGCGCGGAAATGTTGAATGGATGAGCGGCGGGAGCCATGGGAAGGAGCGTACAGAAGCGAATCGCAAAGGGAAAGTGACGAAGTGACGAAGTGACGAAGTAACGGAGGGAGGCACGGAGGCGAAGCGACGGAGCGACGAAGCGACGGAGGGGCAGAGGGAAGAGAAGGGGCACAACCCCCCTTCGTCACTCCGTCACTTCCCGTCCATGACTCTCTCGATGCCTTGATCCCTCGATGCCTCATTGCCTCGGTGCCTCGCCCGTCGGGAAACTCGGCGCGGACGGCAGCAATGCGGTATACTGACCCGTCCAAGCACGTGTAGCTCAATTGGATAGAGCATCGGCCTTCGAAGCCGAGGGTTGCAGGTTCGAGTCCTGCCACGTGTGCTTCAACGTCCGCTGCCGCCATCGGCAACGGACGTCTTTTTGTTAACCGGCACACCGGCGTGGCGGAGGGATCTGCGTTGCCTTACGGCCTTCCAGCCGACCGCCCGGGGGCGGCCCTTCGTCTGCCGCCAAGCGCTGGTCGGCGGGTGGATCATCACCCCGAGCCACGGGGTTCGGCCCCGGCATGGGCCAGTGATCAAATGAGAACGGCACCAACAGAAACTTGATGTCG
>SLDM01000212.1 GCA_007125255.1 Phycisphaerales bacterium | reverse complement strand
TGATCCGCTTCCGCTCTCACTCGGCCGGGCCCTGCTCGGTCTCTCACGGTTCATCCTGAAACGTCTCGGATCAGGTCCTCCCCTGCACGCCGCGACCAACGTCCTGCTCCGCCACGCCGGTCACGGCCGGCTCGGGACGTGGTCGCTCAGCGCCGTCTCGCACGCCGTCTGGTGCGCGTTCAACGTCGGTGTCATCCTCACCCTCATCGCGCTTCTGAGTACGCGCCAGTACGTCTTCACCTGGGAGACCACGATTCTCTCCGAACGGGAGTACGTCCAGCTCACCCGCATGATCGGCGCGGCGCCCGCCGCGCTGGGGATTGCCGTACCGGACGAAGAGTTGATCATCGCATCCCAGTGGACCGGTGACGGGACCGCCGGACCGCAGATCGCCGAGGCCGCGACGGCGTGGGCGGGCTTCCTCGCCGGCACCATCTTCGTCTACGGCTTCGCGCCGCGCATTCTCCTGCTCGGGTTCTCACTCAGTCTGCGGCGGACCGCTCAGAATCGCTACCGGATCGATTTCAGCGGGCCGGCCGCGCAGCGCGTGAAACGGGAACTCATGCCGCCGGAGCGCCGGCTCGGTGTGATCGATCCCGCCCAACCGGAGGAAGGCGCCCCTTCGCCGGGTCGGGCCGACCGCGAATCCGCGCCGCCTCCCGCCGGTCCGCCGGCGACCCTCGGCTTCGAGCCCGCCCAGCCGCCGACCCCCTGGCCCCCCGCCCTGCACGGGGTCAACTGGCAGGATCTGGGACTGGTCGACTCCCGCGATGACCAGCGGCGGGTGCTCGAGACGCTTGAGGCCTCCGAATCGACGCCCACTCCCCTCTGCCTCGCGGTTGATCTCACCAACACACCCGACCGGGGAATCGTGCGCTTTCTCACCCAGCTCAACTCCGCGACCGGAGCGCCGCCGCATGTCATCCTCACCGGCGGAACACATCTGCGCGACCGGGCCGGCGACGCGGAGTCCGTTCTTCAGCGCCTGGACGACTGGCATCGGGCGGTTCGGCAGGCCGGGTTGGAAGAGTGGCAACGGCACGAGACGGACCTCGCCCACCTGACCGAGGCGAGTCGGCGCACCCTCGCCGCCGGTCTCCGCTCGGATCCTGCGGACCCGAACGCCGCCCCTTCCGATGACCACCCCCGGCAGATCGAAGCGGCGTTTGCCACCATCGCCGAACACGCCTCCGGCTGGATCGACTCCCGGTCGGCCCCCGGCGCCCGTCAGGCGACCGAACTCCACCGCGCGATCGCGGAGCTCTACCACCGTTCGCATGATTCCGGCAGCACGCTGCACACGTTGATCGCCGGCGCAGGGTCGATCGATTCCGCCACCGAGCTGAAAGATCGGATGCACGCCGGCGCCCGGGAGATGCTGAACCGCCTTCCCGCGCGGCTCCAGCGGAACGCCAACTGGGCCGCCGCCGGCGCGGTCAGCGGCGCGCTGGGGTGTCTGGCCGCCTCCCTCCTGATCAGCCCGGTGGCGATCGGCGCGCTGCCGATCTGGAGCACCCTCGGCGGCGGCCTCAGCGCGATCGCGGGTGAGTTTCTCCGCCGCGATCCTGAAGCACCGCCGGCGGCTCCACCCGAAGCCGATGATTCGGCGCAGATCATCGCCGCGGCGGTTCGGTCCGGCGTCCTGACCGCCCTCACCCTGGAGCTGCAGGGCCGCGACGAAACGGTCATCACCCGCGTCCTCGAAGAGACCCTGCACGATCTGCCCGAGCTGGATTCGGGCGACGCCCCCTTGAGCGAAACGTCCGTGCGCCACTGGCTGGACGCCCTGCGCCACCGCTTTGATCTGGCCCTGGCCTCGCGATCGGATGATCCAGGAGCCCCGGGAGATCGCCCATGAGTGATCGTCCGCTCATCATCGCGGTCGTCGGACACACCAACACCGGCAAGACCTCCCTCATGCGCACCCTGACGCGCGATGTCACCTTCGGCGAAGTCTCCGATCGCCCCGCGGTGACGCGCGACGTCGCGGGGATCGCCCTGCTGATCGACGACCGACCCGTCGCGGAGCTGTACGACACGCCCGGGCTGGAAGACTCGATCGCGCTGCTCGACCACCTTCACCATCTGCGCGGCGACCATCGGCGGGACAACGTCGAGGTCATCCGCGATTTCCTGAAGTCGGACGAAGCCGCGACCACGACCTTCAGCCAGGATGCCAAGGTGTTGCGGCAGAGCCTCCGGTCGGACGTCGCGCTGTACGTCATCGATGCCCGTGACCGCGTCCTCGGCAAGCACCGCGATGAACTTGAGATTCTCCGCATGTGCGGCCGTCCGGTCGTGCCGGTGCTCAACTTCATTGCCGCGGCCGAAGCCCGGACCTCGCTCTGGCGGGATCAGCTCTCCCGCCTCGGTCTGCATGCGGTGGCGGAGTTTGACACCGTGGTGATCGATGAGCTCAGCGAGCAGCACCTCTTCGAGAAGATGCGCACGCTGCTGGATGACCATCGCGGGACGATTGACCGGCTGATCGCTGATCGGCGCGAGCAGCGCCGAGCGCTGATCGCC
>SLDM01000454.1 GCA_007125255.1 Phycisphaerales bacterium | reverse complement strand
CTGCTCGGGGTCGCCTACCAGCGCGGCTTCATCCCGGTGACCCTCGAAGCGATCGAGCGGGCCGTCGCGCGGGTCGAAGAGCGCGGCTACGGCCGCGCCCAGGAAGCGTTTTCGTTCGGTCGACAACTCGGGTTTGCCGATCGCCTTCTCACCCGGCCACGCGTGGATCCGGAGTGGGACCTGGACCACCTCACCCGTCGCCTGGTTCTCTCGATGAAACACAGCCGGTGGCGCGGCGTCTCGATCGCCGCCGGCTTCGAGTCGCTTCTCGAGCGCTGCCGCCGCGCGATGCCCGGGCTGTCGGAGACCAATTCGGGGCGGGCGGCCCTGCGCACATTGATCACCGCCGCCTACCGCTGTCTGGAATGGGGCGGGCTCGACTACGCACAGTCCTACGTCGACCTCATGACCGCGCTCTACCGGCAGGACCGGGCCGACTCCGGTCGGGCCCTGACGCGCTACGCCGTTCTGCCTTTGGCCGAGGCGATGCTCATCCACGAACCGATCTATCTCGCCACGATGGCCACGAGCCCCGAACAGAGGCGCCGGGTGCGCGAACGAATCAACGTCAAACCCGGACGCGGGGACCGCATGGAGCGCCGGTACCTGACCCGGGTCGAACTGATCGCCTTCCGCCGGCAGTTTCGCGCCGACATCCGCACGAGTGACTGGCCGGCGCGCATCGCGCGGGCGCTCTGGCACATCTGCCCCAACAACTGGCGCGGCTCGGCGCGCGAGCGCGAACTGCGAAGCTACCTCATGGAACTGGTGCGCCGGGCCGGCTACGAAGCGGAGAATCGCTACGACCACTGGCGCGACCTCTTTCACCGGCTCCATCTCCATGCCGCCGAAGGGCGACTGCGCGGGATGGCGATGTCGGAGCTCCGCATGCTCGCCGACCACGAAGAGACCTTTCATGTCACCGCGGCCGGAGCTTCGAGCAGTTCCAGGGTCGATCCTGGGGCCGGCCCCAGGGCCGGCCGCAAGGATGGCCCCGGGAGGAGCGCGAACGATGATGACGCGGCCCCGTCGCCGGCGCCGAAGAAGAGTGAGGGCCGGGAGCGCCGCTCACTGCGATCATTCACGCGCGGGAGGACTCCCCGGCCGTGATGCGCAGCTCCGCCCTCCGCTCGTGGCGAAGCTGACCGCACGCCGCGGCGATATCGCGGCCGCGACTGGCGCGAAGATGGGCGTTGATCCCCCGCTCCCGCAGCGTGCGCTGAAACCGGTGGACATCCTCGGTCGTCGGCCGGTCGTAGGGCAGGCCTCGCACCTCGTTGTACCGAATGAGGTTGATGTTCGCGCGGAGCCGCTTGGCGACCTGCGCCAGTTCGCGGGCATGCTCCACCCGGTCGTTCACGCCGCGCAGGAGCAGATACTCCAGGGTGATCTCCCGGCCGGTCTTCTGAAAGTAGGCATCGCACGCATCGAGAATCTCTTCGATCGTGGCGTACTCCGCCCAGGGAATGAGCTTTCGTCGAATCTCGTCGTTCGGCGCGTGCAGGCTCAGAGCCAGGGTGACGGGAATCTCAAAGTCAATGAGCTTGCGGATCGCGGCGGGCAACCCGACGGTCGAGACGGTGATCCGCCGGGCGCCGATGCCGAGCCCCCAGTCGGCGTTGAGCGTGCGGATCGCCCGGGTGACCGCGGTGTAGTTGGCCAGCGGCTCTCCCATCCCCATGAAGACGATGTTGGTGATCCGGCCAACCTCGGGCAGGAGGCCGAGCCGGTACGCCTGCTCCACGATCTGACCCGGCCGCAGGTTGCCGTCCAATCCCCCCAACCCCGACGCGCAGAATCGGCACCCGACCGGGCAGCCGACCTGGCTGGAAATGCACGCGGTCTTGCGCTGCTCCGAAGGAATCATGACGCACTCGGTCTCGCGCGGTGGGGTCTGGTCCGACTCCCCCCAGCCCAGGAGAATCTTCTGGGTGCCATCGGTGGCGACCTGGTGGGCCAGTCCCCGGCCGTCGAAGAAGCGCATCTGCTCGGTCAGCACGGCGCGCTGCGATTTGGAGAGGTTGCTCATGCCGGCCGGGTCGAAGACCCGCTTGGCGTAGACCCAGTCCATGAGCTGACCGGCGGCGTAGCCCGGCAGGCCGCGCTTCTCGCACCACGTCCGGAGGCTTTCCGGGGTTTGATCGAAGAAGTGAATCATCGCTGCTAGCGTAGGCGGAAAGAGCCTGAAGTGCGAAGGCGCCACCCGTCGGCCGGCTTGTCGGTGAACGCATCGGTCACTTCACCCCACCCGCCTCGACGCCGTCCACAAGGTCGACGCCATTATCATCGAACTGCGGGTTGGGGAGGTGAGGGGGCAGGTGGAGGGGTCGCGGGAGTGACGCTCCCGAAGGAAATGTCGGCTCGCACGTTCGGCATTTGTGCGATAGACTTTTGAATTCAGCGACTGCGTTTGAGGGATACGAAATCCAAGTCTTTAGGGATGGGAAGCAGCATGAGTGTGGAAAACACTGGCCGGTCGTGGTCATGTGCCGCGTGCTGGAGGTCTGCCGCAGCGGGTTCTACGCCTTTCTG
>SLDM01000121.1 GCA_007125255.1 Phycisphaerales bacterium | reverse complement strand
GGTCGGAACTCACCTCGCCCGGATTCATCCAGAAGATTGCGTCGAGCTCGCGCGGCAGTTCTTCATCGCCGGAGATGGAGATCGGCACCACGCGGCCGTACTCTCCGAGGTGGGCCCGCAGGCCGCGGAAGGAACCATCTTCCACCGCCAGTCCGAAGACGGGGCGGCGGGGATTCTCGATCTGTTCGATCTGGCCGCGAATCAATCGCTGCAGTCGCGGCAGGTGATCGGCCGAGATGCCGTTGATCATGGCCGGCGCGTGGGGGCCGTAGCGGATCTGCAACGAGGACCAGACGGTGGTCTCGGTATACGCATCCCGCGTCACCGTGCGGACGCGGAAGGGGGCGGCCCGCTGCTGCGCGGCATGCTGCTGCATCTCGGGGTCATCGTGCGGATCGATGATCTGGTAGTCCAGGCGTCCGCGCGATTCGTTTTTCAGCGCGCCGAGGAAGTCCACGACCTGCCGCTCAAGCTGCCGCATGTGCGAAGGCATGTGCTCGCGGCCGCTGACGTAGTAGGTAATCAGTACTTCGTGCTCGAGGCCTCGAAGCAACTCGCGCGTTTCGGGTGTGAGCTGCATCAGCTTCACGCGGCTCATCTCCATGCGCGGATTGGGTACGTGCGTGGCGACGCGTACCGCGAAGATCGCGATGAAGAACAGCAGCACTCCGCCCAGGACGATGAGAAAAAGGTCGAGGCGTCTCATGTACGTTGGCGTTCCAGCAACTGGACATTCAGCCACAGAAACAGGCCGATGAACAGAACAAAGTACGTCAGCGGGCCGAGGTCGATCACGCCCCGGACGAAGGAATCGTAGCGCGGCATGACGGAGAAGTTCTCGTACAGCACCGTGCCGATACTCAGCGCGGGAACCAGGCCGTCCAGCACCGCGACGACCTGCTCCTGGCCGCTGAGGACGAAGGCGAAGCCGACGATCGCGCTGAGGACGAATGCGACAATCTGGTCGCCGGAGATTGCGGAGAGGAACATGCCGAAGCCGAGGAACATCCCGCCCAGCAGCAGCAGGCCGATGTAGCCGCTGACGATCAATCCCAGGTCGGGGCTGCCCAGCGCGAGCAGCATGATCGGAATCGGCAGCGATCCGATGAGAAACAGGCCGAACAGGCCGAGGGCGGCCAGATACTTCGCGAGGACCGCCTGGCTCGTTCGGATCGGCAGGGTCAGCAGGAGCTCAATCGTGCGGGTCTTCTTCTCTTCCGCCCAGAGCCGCATCGTGACCGCGGGGATAAAGAGCACCATCAACAGCGGCATCAGGTCGAAGAAGGCGGTCATGTCCACCGTGCCGGTCAGAAAGAACTCGTTCATGAAGATCGAGTTGGCGAGGATGACGAACGCGATCGTGTAAACGTAGGCGATACTGGAATCGAAATACGCGCCGAGCTCGCGGGCCGCAATGACGCGGATGCCCTCGGTGTAGCCGGCGTGGCGGGTCGCGACGGTCGCGCTCATTTGCGTTTGCCTCCCTTGCGCACAATTTCCAGTACGGCCTCTTCCAGCGAGATGTTCTTCTCGTCCGCGATCGTCCGCAGTTCGGTGACGGTGGTGTCCGCCAGGAGCCGGCCGAGATTGATGATCAGCAGCCGTTCGCATGTGGCCATGACTTCAGCAAGGATGTGACTGCTGAACAGAATGGCACGGTTCGGGCGCAGTTCTCGAATGAAATCGCGGAAGGCGGCCACCTGCAGCGGATCCAGACCGTGCGTCGGTTCGTCAAGCAGGATCACCTGCGGATCGTGAAGCAGCGAGGCGGCGAGACCGATGCGTTGCCGGTAGCCCTTGGAGCACTGGTTGATCCGTTTGCCGAGGACCCCCTCAAGCTGGCACTTGCCGACGACCCAGCTGGTGCGCTTGCTCAGGTGCTCGCCACTCATGCCGCGCACCCTGCCCATGAACCGCAGGAATCGGTCGACACGCATGGTTTCGTACATCGCGTTGTGTTCCGGCAGATAGCCCAGCCGCTGCCGCACCGCGAGGGGATCCTTCGCGACGTCAAAGCCGGCGACTTCGACGGTACCGGAGGTCGGGGGCAGCCAGGTCGAGATGGTCTTCAGCACGGTACTCTTGCCCGCTCCGTTGGGGCCGAGAAAGCCGATGATCTCGCCGCGCCGAATCTCAAAGGAGACGCGGTCCGCCGCCAGCGTCGAGCCGTAGCGCTTGGTCACTTCCTTGACATTGATCAGGACGGGCTGGTCGGTGCGGCCCGAAGGGTCCGGCGCTCCCTGGGCCGCCGGCTTTGGAGCAGCGGTAGCGGTCGTAGCACCGTCGTGGTCAGTCACAGTCGTGGCTCCTGAACATGCAAAAATCCTCGTCTCGGGGCTTGGGTCGGGCACGAGCCGCGGGAATCGCGATCTCCGCGACGTCCGGACGGCCGCACCAGTGTACGCGAAGCCCGGGAGCGGTAGAACCGTTCACCGCCGTCCGCGGGCGGGGCGCTACCCGATGCTGCGATCCATGCCCAGCAGGGTGAACAGTTCCATTCGACTCGCGCCGTTCTGCAGGAAAATGCCGTGGAGTTT
>SLDM01000304.1 GCA_007125255.1 Phycisphaerales bacterium | reverse complement strand
TCCGGATGAGTCCATCATCGGATTGGGGCCGGCCGCGCGTTTCGAGCTCGAAGTACGCGCTGACGCCGATGGCGTCGACCGCATCCCAGAACGTCACGTGACCTTCTGGGATGCGGTCGACGCCATCGGCATCAGCGCGTACTTCGAGCTCGAAACGCGCGGCCGGCCCCAATCCGATGAGGGGCTCATCCGGAGCTGGCGGCGGGAGGCGGATCGACTCGAAGCGTTCGCCGCCCGAAAGGACCGGCCGCTCGTTCTGACCGAGGTGGGCTATCCCTCCCTGCCGTGGGCGCTCGCAGAACCGTGGAACTACGTTCGCGATGAAACGGTCGACCGGCCCGATCACGATGCCCCGGCCCGCGGGTGGCGGGCGTTCTTCACGGTCTGGGCGGGGCGCATTCGTCAAGAGGGCAACCCGGCTGCCGGGTTCATCGGCTACCACTGGGATCCCTACTACGAGGGATGGATCAACGACTACGGCTACGGACTGCGCGGCAAGCCCGGCTACGACATCGTGCGGGAGGGCTTCGCGGAATCAAGGCGGCCGTGACGGTGCGGCCCGGGGCGAGTACGATCCGCGATTCTGAAGCGTGCTCCCTCTCATCTACAGGAAGGTTGTTCGAACATGCTCAAGCGCACCCACACGTGCGGCGAACTGCGGGTCGACGAAGTCGGCCAGACCGTCACCCTCTGCGGCTGGGTCAACACCTACCGCGACCAGGGCAAGGGCCTCATCTTCATCGATCTGCGTGACCGGGCCGGTCTCACCCAGGTCGTCTTCGACCTCGAGGATGTCGCCGATGACGTCGTCGTCCAGGGCCGCGGGCTGCGGCGCGAGGATGTCATCGCCGTGCGCGGCACGGTGCGCCAGCGCGCCAGCGAACCCAACCGGAAACTCCCGACCGGCGAGATCGAACTCATCGGCGCGGAACTCGAGGTGCTCAACAAGACCGAATCTCCCCCCATCCTGCCCGATGAACACGAAGCGGCGAAGATCGATGAAGAGAAGCGCCTGCGCTACCGGTACATCGATCTGCGGCGCAAGCGCATGCAGCACATCCTGAAGACGCGCCACCGCGTCACCAAACTCACGCGCGACTACTTTGATCAGCATGATTTCCTGGAGATCGAAACGCCGCTGCTCATCAAGAGCACGCCCGAAGGGGCGCGGGACTTCATCGTCCCGTCGCGGCTTTATCCCGGTCAGTGGTACGCCCTGCCGCAGAGCCCACAGCTGTTCAAACAGATCCTCATGATTGCCGGCTGCGACCGGTACCTGCAGATCTGCCGCTGCCTGCGCGACGAAGATCCGCGGGCCGACCGCCAGTCGGAGTTCAGCCAGATCGACCTCGAAATGAGCTTCGTCGATCGCGATGACGTCATGGAGATGACGGGCCGGTTCATTCAGAACCTCTGGAAGGAACTGCTCGGTACGGAGATCGGCGAGATTCCGGTCATGAGCTGGAAGACCGCCATGGAAACGTACGGTATCGACCGGCCCGACCTGCGCTTCGGTCTCGAGGTCCGCGACATCTCCGAACTGGCGGCGAAGACCGACTTCAAGGTCTTCCAGGACGCTCTCGCCAAGCCCCACGGCGTGGTCAAGGCGATCCGCATCCCCGGCGGCGCGGAGAAACTCACCCGCAAGATGACCGACGGCTACAGCGAGTGGATCAAGACCTTCAAGGCCGGCGGCGCGCCGACCGTCAAGTTCACCGAAAAGGGATTCGAAACCGGCATCGCCCGGTTCGTCGAGCCGATCGCCGAAGAACTGAAAGCCGCGCTGGGTCTGGAACCGGGTGACCTGGCGATCTTCACCGCCGACACGTGGTCGATTGCGACCAAGGCGATCGGCGAGCTGCGCAATAAACTTGCCCGCGATCTCGACCTCATTCCCGAAGGCGAGTGGAAGTTCGTCTGGGTCATCGATTTTCCGATGTTCGAATGGGATGAGGAAACGCAGCGTTACTACTCGCTCCACCACCCCTTCACCGCGCCGAACCCGGACCAGTTTGAGCTGCTCGACAGCGATCCGGGCGCGTGCCTCTCCGCCGGCTACGACCTGGTCGTGAACGGTTCGGAAATCGGCGGCGGCTCGATCCGTATCCACCGGCCGGAAATCCAGAAGAAGGTCTTCACCATCCTCGGCATCAGTGATGAGGAAGCGAAGGAGAAGTTCGGCTTCCTGCTCGATGCCCTGAAGTACGGCGCGCCGCCCCACGGCGGAATCGCCTTCGGGCTCGACCGGCTCGTGATGCACCTGGTCGGCACGGAGAACATCCGCGACGTCATTGCCTTCCCGAAAACCCAGGCCGGTGCGGACCTGATGATCCAGGCCCCGGGCCCGGTCTATTCGGCACAGCTCGAGGAACTTCACGTGCGCAGTGTGCTGCCGGAAGAGGAGACCGCCGGACACGCCCCCGCTTGAGAGAACCATCGACCGGGCCGTCCGGCGTGAACAGCGCGAATGATGGACCGCCCGGACGCCGCGCGATGAACCGGTAATCCGAATCTCAGATTCAGTTTCGGGCGTGACG
>SLDM01000181.1 GCA_007125255.1 Phycisphaerales bacterium | reverse complement strand
TCGGCGACCTCGAGGGGATCGATCTTGATCCGCTTGTCGGCGATGACGATGAGAGTGAAGAAGGGATCGATGAACTGTTCGGTCTGACGGATCCCGATTCGGTTGACGATGTGCCCACGGAGGTCGCGGCGGCCGAGGTGGTCAGCCGCTCTTATTCGCTCGTCGATGCCGAGGTGATCATGCAGTACCGCATTCGGCCGGATGCCGATGGCCGCGGTCTGCAGGAGTACCTGACCTTTGCGCCGGATACGCTTTCGCCGCGCCGGATGAGCAGCCGCACCGTCCGCGAGGAGATCCTCCGCCACCTGGCGCTGCGCGAGATCTCGATGCAGTTCGCGGACATGACGGTGGACGAGGTGCTTTCGGTCGGCCGCCGCCAGCTCGCGCGGCGGATGCACGAACATGTGCAGCGCGTCCTGGACGAGGCCGGTGCCGGCGTGGAGGTTCTCGCCATCAACATTCCGCTTCTGCGCCCGGCCGGAGATACCGCCGAGGAGTTCCACGAGCTGGCGTACCGCCGGCAGAAGCGCCTGGAAACCGTCGCCGTGGCCGAACGCCAGGTCGTGACGCGGCTGGCGACGCTGGTGGGTGACCCCGAGACCGGACGTCGCGTTCTCGAGGCGCTGGATGCTTACGACGAACTACGCGATGAACTCGGTTCAACGCACGAAAGGGTCCTGCAGAAGCGCGTCGAGATCGAGAACACACTCATCAGCAGCAGCGGCATGGCCGGCACATCGATCCGTCGTGCCGAAGCGGATCGCTGGAATGAACTGATGATCAAACGCGCTCAGGCCGAACGCATTCGCAGCCGGACAGCGGCGTACCGCGCCTCGCCGCGCATCTACCGGCAGCGGGAGATCATGCGGGTGTACGCTCAGACCCTGCCCGGCATCCGCAAGTATCTCGTTGCCATCGATCCGGAACGCGCGGAGATCGATATGGAATTCAAGGAACTCAATCCGCTTGTTGACTTCAGTCTCGCCATCGGCGAGGGAGACGGGAACTGATGAATAAACCCCTGGTCATCGGAATTGGACTCTTTCTGCTCGTGCTGTTCGTACTCTTCAGCACGACCTACTCGGTCTCCTACCACGAGGTGGCGATCAAGAAGACCTTCGGGCAGACGAGCGAGGACAGCGTGGTCCGCGAGGCGGGCTTGAAGCCCAAGCTGCCGATCTTCGCGGATCAGATCACCAAGTACGACACGCGGCTGCAACTGCTCGAGTCGCCGCTGGAGACCATCCCGACGGCGGACGGTCAGCAGATCGTGGTCGACGCCTTCATGCTCTGGCAGATTGATACCGACGGTGACGGTCCATTGCGATTTGACAATACCTACCGCTCGATCGACGGGGCGGCGATGTCGATCCGTGACCAGTTCATCACCGCGCTGAACGCCGGGCTGAGCCAGTTCCGCTTTGACGAACTCGTCGGATCGGATTCAAGGCTGGCCGAGGCGGAGCAGGCGATCCTCGAAGAGCTGGACGGTCTGGAAGCCAACGGCATCCTGCCGCGCACGGTCGGCATCAGCCGCATGCAGTTGCCTTCGGCGGTCACGACGGCGGTCCTCGCCCGGATGAAGGCAACCCGCGAGACGCTGGCGGACGCGGAGCGATTCAAGGGTCAGGCCGAAGCGGAACGGATCGAGTCGGAAGCCCGCACCATGGCGGACCGGATCATCAACTTCGCGAACCAGCGTGCCGAGGAGATCCGAGCCCGGGGGAACCAGGAGGCGGCAACCTATATCGGCGAGATGGCGCAGGATGAAGAGCTGGCCATCTTCCTCGTCTATCTCGATGCCCTGGAGATGGCGCTTTCCGAGCGGACGACGCTCGTCCTCGAAGGCCACCGGGAACCGTGGAACCTGATGCGTCTGAGCACGCCCACGAACTCGCGGGGTATTCCCGGTATGCCGGAGGATGCGGAGATCGTCGCCCGGCCGGACGATGCGGCCAGCGGCAATGGCGGGACCGGGACGGGTGATGAACCCGATTCCGGTGCCGGGGACTCCGGCAATGGGAACTCTGGAAACGGGGACTCCGAAAGCGGCGACTCCGAAGATGGCGACTCCGCTGATGGCAAGGCTGACGACGGCGCGAGCGCCGCGGAGAAAGGAAACTGAACATGGCCGACCCGAAGGATCCAACTCCTGAACCGGTCAACCCCGGCGGTTTGCCCGACGAAGAGTCATCTCCGCTCCGCGACGACGTGCCGGTGGAAGAGCAGCCGATGGAAATCGAGGCGCCCCGGCGGGCGGCCTCGGCGCACTTCGAGGTGGAGGCCGGCGTCGGTTCCCAGGCGGAACTGCGCATGGCGATGGACCCGGCGAACCAGTCACTCGCCGATGCGCTGCGGCTCAGCTTCCGGGTGCTTCAGTTCGTCATCGTGATCCTGATCGGCCTGTTCTTCCTGACGGGTTTCCAGACCGTTGAGGAAGGTCAGAGCGGTGTCCTGACCCGATGGGGTGGGATCGTTTCGGTTCGGGGACAGGAGGCGCTTCCGCCGGGTCTGCACTTCAGTCGCTGGCCCTACCCGATCGGGGATTT
>SLDM01000280.1 GCA_007125255.1 Phycisphaerales bacterium | reverse complement strand
CGGTCGCGACCACCCGGCCGGAGACGTATCTCGGCGATACCGCGGTGGCGGTCAATCCCGAGGACCCGCGGGCCAAACCGCTGCGCGGCCTGATGGCGCAGCTGCCCCTTGTCGGCCGGGTCATTCCGATCATCGAGGATGACTACGTCGTGAGGCCCGATTCGAATGCTTCGGATCCCAAGGCGCAGTACGCCAGCGGTTTTCTGAAGGTGACCCCCGCGCACGATCCGAACGATTACGAGATCGGCCGGCGGCATGAGCTGGCCATGATCAACGTGATGGCGCCGGATGCCTCGATCAGCAAGGAACACGGCTGGGAGGATCACGGCGATGCCCACCTGTTCGTCGGCAGATCGCGCGAGGAAGCGCGGCAACTGGTCGTCAAGGAGTTCGAGGTGCGCAAGCTCCTCGAAGCGGTCAAGCCGTATCGCCACAGTGTCGGGCACAGCTACCGCAGCCACGTGCCGATCGAGCCGTACCTCAGCGATCAGTGGTACGTGAAGGTGACCGATGACCGGTTGAAGGGTGAAGCCCTGCGGGCCATGAAGACGGATCAGCTCGAGGGCGAACCGCCGGCGCGGGAACCGGCCGCCCCGGACGCGCCCCCCACCGGCGGTTCATCTTCCTCGCGCGATGGGGACGGGGCGCTGCGCTTCTTCCCCGCCCGGTACGCGAAGACTTTTCAGCAGTGGCACGAAAACCTGCGCGACTGGTGTATCAGCCGCCAGCTCTGGTGGGGGCACCGGATTCCGGTTTGGACGAAGAAAACTGGCGATGTTCAGATTGGCGAAGGTGTTCATGTAACGAACCCCGAATCGAACGCATATGCAGGTGAGACTAAGTTTGGCTTCTTGGACAGTTCTGAGCACGCTTTCATTTCTCCTCAAGACCGTACAGATCAACAGACAGGGGCGCAATTCCGGCATGTTGCAATCGCCGATGGTCACCCTGAGATAGAACGTAAATTTGAGGAGAACGGTTATAGCCAGGATCCCGACGTCCTCGACACGTGGTTCTCTTCCGCCCTGTGGCCGATCTCGACCCTCGGCTGGCCGGAGCCGGATACATTTCCCGATGCGTTTCCCGAAGGCGGCGCGCTGCTGGAGACCTTCAATCCTTCCAGCGCGCTCTGCACCGCCCGCGAGATCATCACCCTCTGGGTCAGCCGCATGGTGATGTTCAACCGCTACTTCCGCGAGGGCCGGCTGCCCTTCCGTGAGGTGTACATCCACGCGATGATTCAGGACGGCCACGGCCAGAAGATGTCCAAGTCCCTCGGCAACGGCGTCGATCCGCGCGACATCATCCAGACCCACGGCGCCGATGCGCTGCGGTACGTGCTGACGCAGATCGCCACCGCCACCCAGGACGTGCGCATGCCCGTCGATCTGGTCTGCCCGCATACGGGGGAAACCTTCACGCCGAAGATGATCACCACCCCGGCCGGCTACACCGTGCCCGCGCCGATCCAGAGCTGCCCGGGCGATCCGTCGAAAAAGATGGTCACCGCCTACGGCGTCGCCTCCGGGCAGGCGCAGCCGACGGGCGAGATGCCGCTGGCGATCAACGCCTCTCAGAAGTTCGATCTCGGGCGCAACTTCGCGAACAAGCTCTGGAACGCCACCCGCTTCGCCCTCAGCAACCTCGAAGTGTCCCAGGACCCCGGCCCGCCATCCGTGAACGCGAAGGAGCTCACCCTCGTGGACCACTGGATGCTCTCGCGACTTTACGCCGCGACCGAGGCGATCGACCGCGCGCTGGAGGAGTATCAGTTCAACGTCTACGCCGACGCGGTGTACGATCTGGTCTGGCGCGAGTTCTGCGACTGGTACCTCGAAGCGATCAAGCCGACGGTCCGGGAAAGCCGGGCCCAGCAGCAGGTCCTGCGCACCGTATTGAACGCGATCATTCGCCTGCTGCACCCGGTCATGCCGTTCGTGACCGAGACGCTCTGGCCGCACGTCACCGGCGCCGGCCCGGCGGGACTGCCCGGCCTGGAATTGCCTCCGGGCGAGCTCTGCTCCACCGCCGGCTGGCCCCGCATCGAAGGGCGGTGGAACGACGAAGCGGCCGAGGCGACCTTCCGCCGCGCCCAGCAACTCGTCGAGGAGATCCGCCGCATCCGCGGCGAGCGGAATATTCCGTTCAAGCAGAAGCTCACCCTGATGGCGGGGGACGATCTCCGGGTGCTCGCGGAGCGGGCCGGCGGCATGGTCGAGGTTCTCGCCGGCCTGACGGAGATTCAGCCGGCGGGCGATCGCCCGGCCGATGCGGTGCCGATGACCTTCGAGGGCCGCGAGATCCTCCTCACCGGCCTCTACGCCGGGGCGAACGAGGCGGATCGTGAAGCGGAGACCGCCCGGCTGGCGAAGGTGATCGGGGAGAAGGAAAAAGCGGCGGCCCAACTGGCCGGACGGCTCTCAAACGAAAACTATGTGAAGAAAGCGCCCGCGCACCTGGTTGAAGAGACGAAGCAGAAGCTCGAAGAAGCCCGGGCGGACCTGGATGCAGCGCGGCAGGCGCTGGCCGCACTGAATACAAGCGAGAACTGACCG
>SLDM01000311.1 GCA_007125255.1 Phycisphaerales bacterium | reverse complement strand
GACGATGCGCCTCCTGCTGGTTCGGAACGATGCGAATCGGATCGCCGCGGGAAAGACGCCGCTTTTCGATGAGTCCGGCCCGCTGAGCAGCCGTGATGCGCGGCTCCTCGAGCGGGCATGGCGGCGCGGCGTAGGCACCGCGCGGCTGTCCGGGCGATTCGGCCGCACGGCCGCGTCGCTGCACCGGGTGATCAACCGGCGCCGGGCGGAACGACTGCGCCGCATCACCATCGACCCGGTGGAGCTGCCGACCTTTCGTCTGCATGATGCCGCCGCCATCATCCTCGCCCCGGCGGCGGTGCATCGGCTCACGCTGCCGGAGACGGAGCAGCAGGATCTCATGTCGCTCGTGGCGACCGCGCGGTCCGCGCAGGCGGCGGCTGCCTCCGATGAAGAGGCGCGCCTGGCGGCGTGGCACTTCTACCGCTGGCGAGCCGCGATCGCGATCCGCACGCTGATCGATGCGCCCGGCGCACACGAACTGGACGCAATCGAAACGGACCTTCGCTGCGCATCCCGCCTCGCCCGGCGCCTGGTGCGCACCGCCCTGCCCGTTGCGCTGCGGCGCATGGACGCCGCGCTCGGGCGGCCGCTGGAAGAGTTGCCGCGGGGTGATGTACTGTCACTGGTGCGCCGCGCCGTCAGCGTCATTCTCGAGGTTCTCACCACCATCGATCCGAGCCGCCGCCAGCATCTGGAACGCGTCACCGCCTACGCCATCGATCGAAAGCTCGCGCAGCATCCTCCGCCCACCGTGGCGACGCGGGCCACCGCCCGGCACACCGCCGGCGGACACGAGAACGAAGCGCTGCTGCGAAACCTGATGGAGTGGGATGAGTTTCTCCAGCCCGCTTCACGGTTGCGCGCGACGCTGCACCTGCTCGATGCGGATGAATCAGCCCTGTTGCGACAGCGCTACGGCTGGGATGAAGACTCCCCGCACACGATTGCCGCCCTGGCCGATCGCCACCGCACCACCGCCACCGCGATCGGGCGGAAGCTGCGGCAACTGGAAGTTCGTCTGCTCGCCCCGAAGGGGAAGGAGATGTTGGAAGGAGAGGCAGGCAGGGGCCGAGTGAAGGAGTGACGGAGTAACGAAGGGGTGGGTCCCGTCGTCGGGAGACCCGATTTCGTCAACCCCCACCCTCTCCCCCGCGCCCACCCCTGGCAGGTATTGCGCAATCGCCAGTGGGACAAAATCCGGTGCCCGGCCTTCCCAAGGAGGTGGCGATGAGGTTTCGATCGATCACCGCACCTTGCTTGAGGAGGACGTCTTCATGGCCAGTACACGAACCACCACCGCGCTGACGCTCTATGCGGCAGCCCTGACCCTTGCCATTCCCGCCGGACTGATCATGGGCTTCGGCATGGCCGGCGGCGAGGAAAGGACCCGCTTCACCGAGATCGATGTCGAGCGCATCAACATCATCGAGCCGGACGGCACGAGAAAGCTCGTCATTTCAAACCGCCAGCGGCAGACCGAAGGCACCATCGGCGGTGAGGAGATCCCGCTGGACCGCGAACGCCCGGCCGGGATGATCTTCTTCAACGATGATGGCGATGAGGTCGGCGGGCTCGTCTTCGGGGGCGATCAGAACGAGGGGTTCGTCGGCCTGATGTTCGATCAGTTCAAGCAGGATCAGGTGCTGGGATTGACCCACCGTGAACACACCCTGCCGAGCGGCGAGCGCGTCCGCATGAGCGGGCTGATGGCGTGGGACCGGCCGAAGGACCGGACGCTGCTCGAGACCGTCGCCATGATGCAGGAAGCGGAGGCCATCGAGGATCCGGACAAGCGCATGCATCGCATGCGTGAGATGCAGGATGAAGGCCTGCTCGGGGTGCAGCGCATGTTCGTCGGCCGCGCTACGGGCGGCGAGATGGGCATCATCATGAACGACGGGAAGGGGCGGCCGCGCCTCCTGATCTCCGTCGAACGTGAGGGTGAGCCGTCGATCCAGTTCATCGATGAAGATGGCGAAGCGGTCCGCCGGATCGGCCCGGAGGAGTAAGATCCGCGGCCTGACGCGGTTGGTCCGGTTACGGCCAACGCCTCTGGTGCAGCTTATACAACATGCTGCGCTGATGATGTGAAAGTCACACTCGCGATCAATTCGGATGTGACCGGAGAGCGTCCTGACCGGTGTTCATCGTCGACGCACGATCTGCCAGAAACGGGCGCTGGCCTGGGATGAGTCATCCGGCTTCTCGCCGGTGAGAAGACCGGCCGCGGCAAAGGTTGCGCCGAGCAGGAACAGCGTGAGTCCGGCGAGGCCGAACGATCCCGGGATCGGGCTCAGGATCGCGCCGGCCAGCAAACCGCTGCCGCCGATCAAGAGGCACAGACCGACCCACATCCAGGCGCGGTCACGTCCGGTTCGTTTCTCCTTCGTCGCGTTCATCGGAAGCTGATGGCCGAAGTACGCCAGGATCAGACCGGCCGGTACGCCGGCCAGGCAAGCGACAATGACCGGATCGGGAAGCGGTACGAAAAAGAGAGCATGCATCAACAGGATGGCAAAGGATGCAATGCTCCACGTCCACCCCGCGCGAAGGAGCCGCG
>SLDM01000277.1 GCA_007125255.1 Phycisphaerales bacterium | reverse complement strand
GTGGTACGGCGGGTGGGGTCCGACCGGGTTCGCGTACCTGAGCGTGTTCTGTATCGTGTTTCTGCTGCACGTGATGTGGTGGGCGTTCGCCACCAGCCGGTACATGAAGATGCCGCACGGATGGGGCGTCGGCCTCACCGTCATGGTGATTCCGCTGCTATTGCTGTTTCTGTACCTGCTTCTCTTCAGCAACTTCCTGCTGATGTTGCTCTGAGAGTCATCGACGAGCAGGGTCGGCCGGTGTCATCGAACGGCGCACCAGTGAGGCGAAGTGTTCCCCGCGTTCCTCGTAGTGGGCAAACTGATCCCAGCTCGCGCAGCCGGGGCTGAGCAGCAGCACGTCACCCGCATTCATGCGTTTCATCGCCCGTTCCACGGCGCAGTCCAGCGTGCCGGCAAACCACGCGCGGCGTGGTTCACCCCCGGCGGCTTCGGCGAGCTTCTTTCCCGTCGCGCCGATCGTGTAGAGCCCCGCCAGCTCTGAAGCCAGCGCCGCAATCGAATAGAGATCGCTGCCCTTGTCGTGCCCGCCCGCGATCAGATGGACGCGGCCGGCAGCGCCGAAGGAGCGCACCGCCAGTTCGGTGGCGCCGGGCGTGGTCGACTTGGAATCGTTGTAGAATCGCCGCCCGTCGTGTTCGGCGACCAGTTGCAGCCGGTGGGGGAGGCCGGCGAAATCATCCAGCAGAGGCGCCAGCGCCGCCGGCGGGAGGCCGGTCGCGCGGTGCACCGCTTCGAGGGCGAGCCGGGCGTTGCGCTGGTTGTGCTCTCCGGGAATGCGCAAAGGGATGGTGTCAGCGGAGAACGTTCCGGCCGTTTCGCCGCGGATCGCGTGGTCGCTCCGGCTCTGCCCGGCGAAGATGTTCTCCTTCGCCGCGGCGTACGCTTCGAACGTGCCGTGCCAGTCCAGGTGGTTCGGGGCGAGGTTGCTCAGCACCGCGATGTGCGGTGACCACGCCGCGTCGTTCCGGTGGCCGGCACCCTCGTCGAGCCACCACAGCATGAAGCTCGAGAGCTCCAGGACGATCCAGTCGGTCGGCCGAATCGTCTCGAGCGCGGCGAGCAGGCTGCCGCCGATATTGCCGCCGAGATGGCTCCGGAGGTTCGCGCGGCCAAGGGCGTGGTGGATCATCGCGGCGGTCGTGCTCTTGCCCGCCGTGCCGGTGATGCCGAAGACGCGCTCGCGGGGGAGCCGCTCGATAAGCAGGCGGATTTCGGTCGTAATCGGCACGCCGGCATCCCGCGCCGCGTTCAGATGCGGGTTCTCCCACGGCCGCGGCACGGCGGGGTTGGCGACGATCAGATCCGCCCCGCGGAAGTCATCCGTCCGGTGCTCACCCAGCCGCGTCGTCACGGCTCCAGTTTCAAGCAGCGGCTGCAACTCCCGGAGCGGCTGGCCCAACGAGTCGGCCCGCGCGAGATCGGTCACCAGGACCTTCGCCCCCTGCGCCGCCAGCCAGCGCGTCACGCCCAGCCCGCCGCCGAAGCGGCCGAGCCCCATCACGGTGACGCGCGGCGCGGAGGAGAAATCGATCACAAGGTGAGTGTAGCAGCACGCCCCGCCAGCCTGTCCCCGCGCCCGACGAGTCCGAAGGGTGAGTTTCTCCACCATCCCTCCGTGCCGTGATCCAGACAAATCACCGCGGAGAGCGCGGAGGGCGCGGAGGATGATTTGGGGAGGGTGAGTTACTGCATTTGAGGGACGCACGTTGGGATGACTTGGGAAGGGTGAGTTACTGCATTTGAGGGACTCACGCTCGTTAGCGTCAGGTGCCTCGCCCTTCCAACCCCGATTCCACCTCCGCGATCTCCGCGTCCTCCGCGGTCAATCTCAGTCTCCTCCGTGTCTTGAACGAGGAAAATCACCGCGGTAGATCCCTCTCCCCCTCCGTCACTTCTACGATCCGGCGCGCGGACAGGGATCTGCTAGAATGTGCGGTCCGCCCGCGAATGCGCGGGAAGTACTTTCCCTGAAACGACTTGAACTCCGGACGCAGATCGAACCGATGTACAGGCAGATTGATCGAACCCGTTCCGCTGCCGACCTCCGCATGGCGGTAGTCGTCAGCCGCTACCACGCCGAGGTGACCGGTGCACTCCGTGACGGGGCGGTGTCGGCGTTTCTGGAGGCGGACGGGGAGGAGTCCCGACTGCTCGTCATTCCCGCACCGGGCGCATTCGAACTGGTGTCGATCGGTGCGGAGCTGGCCCGGCAGGGCGGGTTCGATGCGATCGTGACGCTCGGGTGCGTCATCACCGGGGAAACGCCGCACGATCAGTACATCTGTTCCGCGGTGGCGGGCGGGCTCGCGCAGATCACCGTCGAGACGGGCGTGCCGATTGCGTTCGGCGTTCTGACCTGCCAGACGATGGGCCAGGCTCGCAACCGGGCCGGCGGACGCCAGGGCAACAAGGGTGAAGAGGCGATGGTCGCGGCGATCGAGGCGGCCGGCGCGATCCGCCAGGTGCGCGAGCTCTCCGCCGGCGCCGGGAAGCCGGAGCGGAGCCGCGTATGAGCGTCTCGCGCGATATCCGCCGGTGCGCGTTGCAGGCGATGTACCAGTT
>SLDM01000349.1 GCA_007125255.1 Phycisphaerales bacterium | reverse complement strand
GAGGACGGCAAGGAGGACGGCAAGGTGGACGAGTAGGACCAGTCCACGAACCGGTTCGGGCGCCGGGGAACCTCGCATCCGCGTTCGCGGAGACCGGCGAACGCGTGGGGACCTGCTCCCGGTGGCAGGCCAGGGAGCCCGCTCCGCGCCGTCCGTGGACTGCGCGATCCATGCATGCTCATCTCTTCGCGGCGGGGGAAGCGATGGCGCCGATCGGTGAATCGGGTTCGCATCGGCCGATCCCGGCCGCGCGTCCGCCGGCGGCGATTCATCCGCGAGTACGGCGGTTCTCTTCATCCGGGGGCGGCGTGCCGTTGGGCGAGGCCAGGATGCGGGGCAGGACGGCCTTCCACCACGTGAGCCAGCCGATCGCGATCCCGCCCAGGATCAGCACCATGACGATTTCCACCGCGCGGTTGATGAGTTCCGCGGTCAGGCCGAGTTCAAGCTGGTGAGCCGTGATCAGCGGCGCGACGAGGCCGACGGCCCATTCCCGCAGGCCGAGTCCATTACTGAAGAACGGGACCATGGTCGCGATGACGCTGATCGTCGCGAGGGCGAGCGCGGCATCGAGCCCGAGCTCGCGGCCGAGCAGCGCGAAGGCCGCGATATAACGTATCGCCCACAACATCACATCCAGATAGCGCAGGAGCAGCGCCAGCAGGATGCGCCGTCGCGGGGCGTCGATCGCGGTCATGGACGCGAGCAGAACTGCCGGCGTGAGAGCCATGATCCACACCGTCGTGCCGGCGAAGCGGGAGAGCCCGACCGTTACCGCCAGGAGCACGGCGGCGATGATCGTCATCACCACGCCTTCGATCATGACCCGCGTGGCGTCGCGCACGGGAATGCGGTTGACCACGGTGTGATAGGCGACCCGGCCGAACGGTCCGGGGCGCAGTGGGAGAAAGTTGATGAGCGACGCCGCCGCGACGACGGCCTGCATCTCCAGGAGACCGACCCGGCCGAACGGGCGGATCAGTACGCTGAACATCAGCCCGCTCAGCAGGTAGTTGCCCACGATGGCCCCGGCCAGCATGGCCACGAGGCGCCAGTCCGGGTCGTGCAGGGCGGCACGCGCCGCGTCAATGACCTCCCGTTGCCGGGCGATCATCACGATCGCCGCGAGCAGAAGCAGCACTCCCAGCACCGCGGCGACGATCCGGATGGTGCGGCGATACGATCGCGCCAGGCGAATCACTCGGATGAGACGTGGTGCGCGAGCGTCGACCATATCCGTTCAGCGTACCGCAGATTCCGCTGCCGGTCGTGCCCGCGCCAGTTCAGGCCGTGGTGCTGATTCAGTCCCGGCGGGATTCGGACTCCCCTTCGATAACCGAATCGACTTCTTCGGGCATATCAAAGAACGGATCGATTTCCTCTTCGAAGGTCGCGCGGAGAACGCGGTAGAGTACCTCGGAAAACCGGGCGACCGCCGCGTCATCGTGCCGCCGGGCCCGATCGAGCATGGGGTGGTCGGGATGCCGCACGCGGAAGGCGAGGTAGCTCATGATGACATCGCGATCCTCGGATTGACGGGCGCGTTCAAGAATCGGTTCAGTTCCTTCTCCCTGGGGAAGGATGCACACGATCCAGGCCCGTTCCACTGGCTGAAGCTTGGGGAAGGCGTCGCGAACCGCTTCACGGGTATCGGTCAGCGCGCGAACGGCATCCTCGGGGGCGTTGGGTCCCAGGGTGCTTGCGGCGGCGTAGCAGAGCCGCGCGAAACCATGCAGATCGCCGCGTGGCCCATCGCCTTCGAGTCGCGCGAGTGACGATTCGATCCAGTCGGGTGTGATGCGCTGGCCGTCAATGCGGTAGGGGCGGGTCTCATGATCACTGCCCAGGACGCCGGGAATCGGCGCCCCCATCGGCGAGGTCGTGAAGTTCACGATGCCGCGCGTGCGTACGGTCACCCCCGCAAGTGGAAAGTAGGTCAGCAGCGACCGCAAGGGGCCGGCCCGCATGTCCAGATCGATCGTCAGCCGTTCCCGTGGCATGAGACGGAGACGGCGATTGATCGAGACCACTTCCGGCCTCATCGCACCCAGCACGCCTGCCTGCACCGATTGGGCGTTATGCAGGAGGATGACATCTGATCGAATCGGTTCATCGCGGCCGATGCCGAGCGGAAAGGGGGCGTGGTTCGTGATCTCCATGCGCACCCGAACCGGCTGGTAGGAGTGCACGCGCGTTTCCACCGGTGTGAGGCGGATCGACAACGCCGAACGCGGTTCCCGGACGAAACGGTCGAGGGTGCGCGGCAGAGTTTCGATCAGATCGTTTATTCGGGTCGATTCGGCGGTGAGCGGGGCGCGCTGGCCGAGCAGCTCATTGAGCCGGTCGTTCGCCCAGACGCCCATGAGACTCCCCGGCATGGCGCGGGCGACGGCGAGGTACTCCCGGGCGGCGTTCTGCCGTTCTCCACGGTCCAGATAGACCTCCGCCAGGCCGAGCCGGCTGGCCGGGTCATCCTCGCGCAAGGGTTCCAGAAGTTCCGCGGCATCGGCGAGGCGCCCCTCACGGTGGGCCCGCCAGCCGCGGAAGCGCTGCTCCGCGCGGTCGGAGAG
>SLDM01000359.1 GCA_007125255.1 Phycisphaerales bacterium | reverse complement strand
GATCGAGCCGGGGAGGTCCCAGGCCCGCCTCGTCGGTCAGATCAACGAACTTTGGATCGGCGGCGGTGGCCGCCATCACCAGGGCGAAGGTGATCGAGGAGTGAATCGGCATCACCACTATCCTCGCACATCCCCGCAGATTCACAATTCGGTGGTGACGAACCGGTGCCACGGAACTCCCGGGCTCCGCCGGAGAACGGAGGGCGTGCGACGCGGCGGGGAGAGGCCGCCTATGATGGTGGCTTGACCATGCCCCGCCCCAAATCCCAAGGTTCCGATTCCAAGGGCCCCGATTCCAAGGCCCCCGAAGCCCGACGCCCCGGCTCCCCCACCCCCCAGGGTTGGTCCCGCGCCGGGACTCCCGAAGAGGAGAACCTGGAGCGATCGAAACGCGCCGAGCGAGCCGAAGCCCGCCGCGCCTCGGAGTCGACCGCCGAACGTGCGCCGGCGACCACTCCGGACGAGTTGAAGGATGCCGCGCGCGGCGAGCGCCTGCAGAAGGTGCTGGCGGAGGCGGGTGTCGCTTCCCGCCGCGCGTGTGAAGCCCTCATCGAGGCCGGCGAGGTCACGGTCAACGGCCATCTCGTCACCGAACTGCCCCTCTGGGTCGATCGGACGCGAGATCACATCATCGTGCGCGGCACACGGCTGCGGTTTCCCGAGCATTTCACCTACGTCATGCTCTACAAGCCGCGCGGCGTGATCACGACCAACGACGATCCCGAAGGCCGGACCCGGGCGATCGACCTGATCAAGCATCCCTCCCGGGCACGGCTCTTTCCCATCGGCCGGCTCGACCAGGAGACCTCGGGGCTGCTGCTGCTCACCAACGATGGCGAGCTGGCGAACCGGCTCATGCACCCAAGGCACGGGGCGCAGAAGTTCTATGAAGTCACCGTGAAGGGCGCGGTCGAGGAGTCAGCGCTGGAGAAACTGCGCAAGGGACTGTTCCTCTTCGACCGGCGGAGAGGGACCGCGAGCCGCACGCAGGGGGCAAAGCTGGAAATCATCCGGCGTGATCGAGATCGCACCCGGTTTCGACTGGAGCTTTCCGAGGGCCGCAACCGCCAGATCCGCCGGATGCTCGCGCAGATGGGGCATCCCGTCCGGAAGTTGCGGCGCGTGCAGATGGGGCCATTGAAGCTGCGAGGCCTGCAACCCGGCCAGTGGCGCGACCTGCTTCCCGAAGAGGTCAAGTTGCTCAAGAAGGCGGTCAAAGGCGGCAAGCGCCGAGCACCGAACCGGAAGTCGGAGAGCGAGTCGTCGGGCGACCGAATGTAGTTTCCCCCGGCCGCGTCCGCGTTCACGTGTTCCCGATCCCGGCAATGAAAACCGCCGCAGCTTTTCAAGGTGCGGCGGCGGGTCAAGGTGCGGCGGCGGGTCAAGGTGCGGCGGCGGGTCTGTTCGTTGCGGCCCTTCTGCCGTTTGTTCAGAACTCTTTCGTTCGATGCTGCATCTGGGCTTTGAGCCGCGCGAGAATCGAGGAGTGCATCTGGCTGACGCGAGATTCGGAAAGATCGAGCGTCGTGCCGATCTCCTTCATCGTCATCTCTTCGTAGTAGTAGAGAATGACGATCAATCGCTCGGCGCGGGAAAGCCCCTTGGTGATCAACACCTTGAGGTCGTCCTTCTGAATCTGCTGCAGCGGGTTCTCCTGCTTGCGATCATGGATCACATCGATCTCGCGGACGTCCTTGCTCGAATCCGTTTCGTACCACTTGCGGTTGAGCGATACCACGCCGACCGGACGGGAATCCCGCTGGAGTTTCTCGTACTCTGCCTTGTTGACCATCAACCGTTCGGTGATCTCCTGGTCGGTCGCCTTGCGACCGAGCTCCATCTCGAGCGCTTTCCTGGCCCGCTCCACCTTGGCGGTTCGCGAGCGCACAAGCCGCGGCACCCAGTCCATGGAGCGCAGCTCATCGAAGATCGCGCCGCGGATGCGCTGCGAGCAGTAGGTTTCGAACTTCACGCCCCGCTCCAGATCAAACGCATCGATTGCATCCATCAGCCCGAAAAGCCCGGCGGACATGAGGTCTTCCACATCGACCTCGCCGGGCAGGCGCATATGCATTCGTTCGGCGGTGTACTTGACGATGTCGAGGTAGTTTTCAATCAGGCGATTGCGCAGCGCTTCCGTTCCCGTCTTCTTGTACTCGAGCCAGACTTCTTCGATGGGCTGATTGGCCGGCGAAGACAAGGCAGTGGGACGGCGTTTCGTGGCCGTGGCCGTGGCGTTCTTGGTCTTAGCGTTCGGCATGGTCGACTCCTTGACCCTTCTGAGTTGTGAGCTGCGCGTTCATCCGTTGATGCGGGCAGATATCAGGATAAGACAATACAACGGCCGGGATGTCAAACCGTTATCAGACCGTCAGAACTTCCTCACCGCCTTCGTGCCCGGGACCAGCCAGCTCATCATCCAGCACCGGCGCCTCCGGGACGGGGTTGGCCGCCTCGTTCGCGCGCAGGTGCTCGTTGATCGCGTGTTGACAGATCAAGCCGACCAGAAAGCCGACCGGGTAGCAGAGAAGCATGGCCATCAGGGCGCGGCCGAGGACGACCGTAGGCGGGTT
>SLDM01000016.1 GCA_007125255.1 Phycisphaerales bacterium | reverse complement strand
CAAAAACATTTTCTCCTCGTAGAACGCACCTCCGCGCCCCCTGGGTCCCCGCTTGCGCGGGGACGACGAATCCGCCGTCACGTCGCCCCTTGCTACCTCGATCCCTCCACTTCGTCACTCAGTCACTTCGTCACTTCGTCACTCCACCCTCGATGCCTCAATCCCTCCACTCCGTGCCTTCGTGCCTCCGTGCCTTTTCCCGCCCCCCTCCTTCCCACGAAAGCCATCAGACCACAGCCGTATCCGCGCGACCGAGGTAGCGCAGCCAGCGATAGTGCGATGCGACGCCCGCGGCGAAGGTGCGGTGTTCGTTGTACTTCACGCCGAAGTCGTGGCAGGTCTGCTCGACGATCTTCGAGAGCGCGGGGTAGTTGATGTGGCAGATGCGCGGGAAGAGGTGGTGCTCGATCTGAAAGTTCAGCCCGCCGAGCAGGTAGGCGGCGATCCGGTTGCCGCGGGCAAAGTCCACCGTGCTCTCGGCCTGGTGAATCGCCCAGGCGTTGTCGATCCTGCCCGAATCGCCATCGGGAATGGTGAACTCCGCCCCTTCGACGGCGTGGGCGAGTTGGAAGACGACCGTCAGCACGATACCGACCACGGACGCGGCCAGGACGTAGAACAGCAGCACCACCCACCACGGGTGGAAGAGCATCGGCACCACGAACACCAGCGAGATGAAGAACACCTTGCCCGCAATGAACTGCACGAGGTCCCAGCCCTTCGGTCGGGGAATCGGGTGCTCACCGCTCTTGCCGAAGATGATGTCTGACAAGTCCCCCCACAGATGCCAGCGAATCGCCACGAAGCCGTAGAGCAGCCACATGTAGAGGTGTTGCCAGCGGTGAAAGGGCAGGCGCTTCTGATGCGGCGTCAATCGACCGAAGATGCCGACATCGACATCCCCGTCGTGGCCGGTGATGTTGGTGTAGGTGTGGTGAAACACCCCATGCTGGTAGTGCCAGAGGTACGAACTGCCGCCGATCATCTCCAGCGTCATCGCCATGACGCGATTGATCCACGGCCGATCGGAGTAAGCGTGATGACTGCCATCATGCTGAACGTTCATGCCGATCCCCGCCGTGACGAGGCCGAGGGCGATGGCGACCGGAACCGCCAGCCACCATGTCGGCATGAAGAACACCAGCAGGACGTACAAGCCGAAGAAGCTCGTCAACAGGAGGGCCGTCTTGAGGTACATCTGCCAGCAGTCGCGCTTCCGCCGGCCGGTTCGGGTGAAGTAGGCATCGATGCGCGTGCGCAGCTCCCGCTGAAAGGTGTTCTTGCCGATAAACTTGAGATGAACCGGTGGAGCGGGAGCTGACGTCCCGGGCGACATGGTGGGAGCTTCAGGCATAAGGAGGAGTAATCTTCCGTGAGGTGCAGTGAGCCGCCATCGAATGGCGATAGACCATCCTAGGGTGACTCATCTGCTCATGGGTCGAGATTCCACGGTGAAATCAAATCATCCTCGCCCCTGCACACACCACGTACACGACGCACATAACGAATTCAACGCATGCAAACGAGCGTGTGGTCGGACGGGTCAGATTGGATTGGCCCCGAACGGGGCGAATTCCCTGGCCGGGTTCGGCGCGGCCCGTGACACGCGCCGGGTTTACATCCTCGCCGATTCGGGCAATCCTGTTGACCATGCATGAGTTCAGCATTCTCTACCGTTGGCGCCTTGCGCCGGGCAAGGAAGAGCAATTCCAGCAGGCGTGGGAGCGCATCACCCGGGCCCTTCTGGCCGAGCGCAACTCGCTCGGTTCGCGGCTTCACCTGGCCGCGGACGGAACGTGGGTCGCCTACGCCCAATGGCCGGATCAGGACAGATGGCAGCAGTCGATGGACGCCGGATCACTCGATCCGGAAGCGTCGGCGCAGATGGCCGATGCGATCACGGAGTCGTTTGATCCGATCCTTCTCCGGCCGATCTCAGACTATCTGAAGTAGCCTCCCGAGCGCGGCCAACCGCCCCCCCTCCCAACCGCGTTCTTCGCGGCCGGCGCGCCGATTCCCCGCTTCGGCGCCACTCCCCACCCCGCTCGGCGGAGCTCTGTAGTAGAATCACCGCCATTGCTCCCGCGCCCCCTCCCTGACGGCCCCTCCCTGACGGCCCCTCCCTGACGGTCAGGTCCGGGCGGCGCACGAGGCAACGGTCGGGCGGTTTGCTTCCAGAGAAGGACCGAGTCCGACCGATTCTCACCCCGACGGCGGAATCAACTCACCGAAACAGGAGACAACCACAATGATCAGGTCACTCACCGCGGCGGGCATGACAGGACTTCTTTGCGCGATCATGTTTGCGAGCATCTGCCTGACCGGCTGCTCCACGGCGCCGCGGACCGAGGCGGACCGCGCGCGGCTGATGGACAACGCCCAGGCCGCCAGGAGCGAGTTCACGGAGAAGGATCCCGGCATGGCCGAGCTCTTCGACGACTCCTATGCCTATGCGATCTTCCCCCGTGTCGGACGGGGCGGGGCCGGTGTCGGCGGGGCGTACGGCCGGGGCGTCGTCTACGAACAGGGCCGGATGATCGGCTACTGCGATCTCTCCCAGGGCGATATCGGCCT
>SLDM01000036.1 GCA_007125255.1 Phycisphaerales bacterium | reverse complement strand
TCTTCTCCAACCACCTGCCGAGCTACCGTAACCTGATCACCAGCTACAACGCACTGCAACAGCAACAGCAACAGGCGGTCGGCGCCCCGTAAGCCGCGGCGATCTTCAACCAAACCTCAATTCGGCCGGAGCGGGCACCGACGCCCGCTCCAGTCGTTTTCATGGCGGCTGCAACCGCTGCAATCGACGCAGCAACCCAGCAACCTCAACCTGAAGATGGTGCTTGACAACCTGAGTTCCCGGTTGGCGGTCAGCGGGCAACCGACCGCGGTCTGAACTCTGTATTGTCTGATTTTTCCGTCGTGCGGGCGCCGGCCACCCCGTTGATCAGCCCGGGGGGTCAAGCGAGGCGAGTTCAGCCCGCCACGTTTCGAGGGCAGCATCGTATCCTGCGCCCGGCTCGAGATCATGCCGGGTCTGGTAGAGCTCAATCAGTCTGGATGCGCAGAGGCGGGTTCTCTCGTGGGATTCGCCGTAATGCTGATGAAGAAGCGGGTACGCCTCCAACAGCGCACCTTCGGCGGCGTCCAGAAGTATGAGGCCCGCGAGCGCGGCCCCGAGCGTCGAAAGATAGTCACCGAGTGATCGGAGGTGCTGTCCGCTGAGGTTCTGATGCGCCGCATCCAGCATCGGCTCGAGAAGTTCCACCGCTTCCTCGTACCGCCCAGATTCTACCAGCCGCATGGCGATACTCGTCCGCGCAATCAGCGTCCGATGGTGCTCCGCACCCAGCGTTTGCTGCATACCTTCAAACGCCAGACGTGAATACGACTCTGATTCTGTTGTTTTCCCTTGCGCCGCCAGAAGATAAGCGAGATTGTGGATCGCCCCCAGGGTTTCAGGATGATCGTCGCCAAGAATCTGCTGCCGCAGTTTCAATGCTTTCCGGAAATAGGGTTCTGCTTCGGCAAGAGTTCCCATCTCAGCCATTGTGGACCCCACGTTTCCGATCGCGCTCAATGTGTTGGGATGATGATCACCGAGTGTACGACGGTATTGCTCCAGCGCATCACGAAAGAGCGAAAGCGCCGCGGCGTGCTCACCCTGGACCTGATGCAGGTAAGCCAGATAACTCATCGACGTGAGGGTGTCAGGATGCTCATCGCCGAGCGTGTGCCGAAAACCTTTCAGGGCGTCGCGAAAGACCGGCTCGGCGTCAGCGAAGCGTCCCTGGCGGACGAGGGCAAATCCATACATGCTCTTTGCTTTGAGCGTGAGCGTGTGCTCCGCTCCCAGAATGCGCTCGCGCCTGGCGGCCGCGGCCAGCAAGTGCGGCTCAGCATCAGCGGCGCGGCCCGCTGCGAGCAGTGCGTTGCCAAGTTGAAACTGCGTGGTCAGTGTTGCCCTGTCGTCGTCTCCCCGCAGTCGGCGTTGCGCATTCAGGACACGCCGAAGAATCGATACCGCTTCGGAATAGTTGCCTTGTACGGAGTACGCGACTGCAGTTGATGTCAAAATTGACAGTGTCTCGGGATGCTCTTCTCCCAGCAGGCGCCGCCGTCGTTGCAGGGCGTCATCAAAGTACGACATCGCTTCTTCGTAGCGACCGAGTTCGAGCAGGATTCCACCCATCCGAGCAATAGCTTCCACGGTATCCTCGTGGCTCTCACCCAGGACTGCTCGACGAATCTCCAGGCACTTCGTCGCGGCGGTGAGTGATGTCTCGAAACTCCCAAGTGTCTGAGCGGTCTTTCCCAGAGCGTGCAGCAGTTGCGCTCTGATGAGCGGTTGATCATCGAACTGTTCTTCGATCGTCCACAGCGCGGTGGCGAGAAAATTGTCATCAAGCGCATCAATGGCAAGCGTGGTAAAGTTGACACCAGCGAGACTTCTTTCCAGGTCTTGAAGTGCCTCGTCCAATCGGTCGCCTTCATGACCGGCGATCGCCAGGTGCTCGCGCTGTTTCTTCAGGATGGCCCCACGCAGTTGGAGGCCCATCATCGCAGGATCAACGAGCGCAAGTTGACCACTTTGAAAGTCAGCGACGATCTGAAGTTCTTGCGCGCGTTGCGTGGCTTCGGCCTTGGCCAGACGGGCGCGTTCGGTCTCACGTTCTGCACGTTCTGTTTCCGCAATGGCCACTTGCTCACTCCGTTGAGCACGATTGCGTTGCTCAGCGGCGCGAATGGCAAAGGTGATGGAGATGACCGTTGCAGCGATCAGTACGACCGTGGAGACCATTGCGGTGATCGATGCGGCCCGATTTCGGCGCACGAACTGCGCCATGGTGTAGAACCGTGACGCCGGCCGGGCGTGAATCGGCTCGCTCCCTCGATAGCGACTGAGATCCTGAGCGAACTCCCGCACGGTCTGATATCGATTTGTTTTCTCTTTCTCCAGCGCCTTGGCCACAATCGTCTCGAGGTCTCCACGCCAGGCGCGGTTGACCGCGCCGAGGCGCACCGGCGGCTCTTCACGAATGGACTGCGAGATGGCAGAAAAGCTGCGACGGTTCGTCTTATACGGCAGTCTTCCGCTGAGCAGTTCGAACAGGATGACGCCCATGGCGTAGACATCGCTTCGTGTGTCCACATCATCCGGGGCGTCCGCGATCTGCTCCGGGCTCATGTACGGAAGCGTGC
>SLDM01000302.1 GCA_007125255.1 Phycisphaerales bacterium | reverse complement strand
TCAGTTCCTCGCGGTGGTAGCCGGAGATATCACAGAATTTCTCATTGGCGTGAAGGATGATTCCCCTGGCATCGGTGATCGCCAGAATGACGTTGTGGTCCAGCACATCGAGAATCTGCTGCCGAACAACCGGGGGGAGGTCGGGACGCGCGACATCAGCCACTTGAGGGAACAGGGGGCGACGCCCTGTTGCCACGCCGATGAGTGCGGCCAGCATCAGCATGAACGGAACCAGCCAGTGAGCATGATTGCTTTGCGCTATGCCCGGATAGGCAAGAGTGATAAGAGGTAGAGCGAAAAGCGCTCCGTACGGCAGGGCGAAGTTGGCTCTTCGAAGCAATGCCTGCACGAAATCCGTTGGCGGCGATGAGTGGGGCATGGGCATGGGTTGGTGCGGGAACGGGTCATGGACCTTAAAGTGTCCCCCCCTTCAGTCATCGAATCGGATGGTTCGCAAAGCACCGTTGATGATGTTTGTGTTCAGGATGAAGATCGCGGCTGAACTGGGAGATGTCCTGAAACCTAACCTGCCGATGCCGCGAAATGAAACCCGTGAAAACCCCGAATGCGTACAGGGTTTCGCCTGAAAGGCGGGCCAGCCGACATGACATCTCGTGGTCGGGCCGCAGCGGCGTCGAAGAGTAGGGGGAGCATGAGGGAGCCTTTTCGGTCTACAATCTTGTTCGAGGGGCAATAGGAATACAGCACAACATGGTTGAGGTTGATGAAAGCGTGAGGACGCGCCTCCAGGGACTGACCTCAAGGCAACGTGAAGTATTGGTCATGATCGGCGAAGGATTGAGTTCCGCCGAGATTGCCCGTCGCCTCCACCGGACCGTCAAAACCGTTGAGTCCCATCGTCTTGCGCTCGGCAAGAAGCTTGGCGTGCGCAATCGGGTCGAACTGGCGCTGATCGCCCACCGGGCCGGTCTCACGAAAACGGAGACGTTTTCGCAGGTGACCGAAGAGTCCTTGAGTTCGGATGAGACCGTCAGGATCGCACTGCGAGACAACGCCGCGGCCCAGCAGGCCCTCCACTTGATCGACTCTGCGGTCGCCCACGTCTCTGGAGAGGCCTTCATTGCAACCCTGGTCCGGCAACTGGTCCTGGTGTTCGGCACCAAAGGCGCATTCGTTGCGCGACTGCTCGACGACGGTGCTCTCCAGACCGTGGCGGCCTTTACTTCTGCAACGGGACCGATCGCCAATTTCGAGTTTCAGATCAAAGGATGTCCCTGTGAAACCCTGGGGCGCGCCGAAGTTGGATCGTTCAATGAAAGCGCGGTCGGCGAGTTTGAACGACAGCACGTTCTTCGACGCTTCGATGCGACGGCCGTGATCGTGACGCCGCTGCATGACTCGTCCGGACAGCGGCTCGGATCGATGGCTCTGCTGCACGATGGCGCGATCGATCTGTCACTTCATCAGGAGGCGATTCTTCGGCTTCTTGCCGGGCGAACTTCGGCCGAACTGGAACGCCTCATTCTGGTGGAGTCGCAGAAAGAAGCAGATGACCGGTACCAGCTCATGGCCTCGTACGCGACTGAGGTGATCGCCACCTGCACCCCGGAAGGCAGGTACGTCTTCCTGACGCCCGCAGCGAGCAGGATGATTGGTTGTCCCGTTCACCAGATCCGAGGCCGGCGGCTGATTGATGACGTGTCCGAGGAGGATCGCGAACTTGTCGAGGACGCGATTCAGAAGGCGCGGCTGGACCCGCAGAACGTCGTCGGCCCCGTGCAGTATCGTCTCGCGCGGCGTGGTGGAAGTATCATCTGGGTTGAGTCACGATTCCGACTCGAATCCTCCGAGTCAGATCGCGATGAAGAACGATTGGTCGTCACCACCCGGGACGTCACCGATCGCACGCAGTTGGAGCAGAAAGTGGATGTGTGGCGTGAACGCGTCCAGCACCTCGGCGAACAGAACGAGTCTGAGTGGCTCTGGGAAACGGACGCCAAGGATCGCTATACCTACTGTTCCGAGTCTGTGCACCGTGTTCTCGGTTGTTCGCCACATGAAGTGCGGGGGAAGACGCCGTTTGATTTCATGCCCGAGACTGAAACGGTGAGAATGCAGCGAGTACTCGACCAATACAAACAGGATCGTCGCGGTTACCGCGGAATCAACTACTGGATCCGCCGCGCCGACGCGCGAATGATCCTGATGCACAGCAGCGGCAGCCCCATCTTCGATACGAATGGAGAGTTCCGCGGCTACCGTGGCGTCAATCGTGACGTCACGGAACACCATGAGCAGCAGAAGACCACCCAGGAGCTCAAGAACCAACTCCATCGGCTCCAGACTCTGGCCAATCTCGGGACCTGGTCGCTCGACCTGAGTACACGGGAATTCTCATGCTCTGATGAGATGTACCGAATCTACGGATTGGCACCGGGCACCAAGGTCACGGAGGAGATGTTGATCTCCCCAATTCATCCGAATGATCGGGATCATGTGCTTCGCCTGTGGAAAGAGGCACGTCATGGTCACCCGTACCGTTCCGTTCACCGGCTTGTCGTTGACGGGGAGGTGAAATGGGTGCGCGTGCTGGCTGAGCTCAACCGAGTCACCGAAGGCCACTCGGG
>SLDM01000239.1 GCA_007125255.1 Phycisphaerales bacterium | reverse complement strand
TGTCGACCGACTTTTTTACGGTCTTCTTCTTGGCCTTGGCGCGAGCCTTGCGAACGTCGACGGGGGGGGCCTTCTGGACTGCCGTCGCAGTGCTGCTCCCCTGCTGCACCCCCCGCGACTCCGACAGATCGGCGTCACTGAACCACTCCTTGATGGTGGCCTGGAGTCCGAGGGAGACCGTGGACATATGGTTGGTGATATTCGGGATGCCCTCGGCCTCGCACTTGGCAATGACATCCTTCGACGTCACGCCGAGCTTCTTCGCAATCTGAAATACGCGTACTGTGCTGGACTTTTTCGCCACCGTCATCTCCGCTTACGCATGTGCTCGGGAATCAGCGCCGCGCCGACTCCTTCGTTCGTGCTTCGTACTTGGTCTTCGTGCGTTCAAGACGATGAACGCGTTGTTTCCTGCGCTTGATCTGTCGGGTTCTCTTCCGCCGCCTGATCCGCTTTGTTCGTCGGCTCATCCGGGTCTTCCGGGGCTTCCGGAGTGCTCGGGACATCCGGCGCATCCGGCGCAACCGGCGCAACCGGCTGATCTTCGGGGGTTGGCGCCGAAGTGGCGGTTCGCTCCCCGCTGAGAATGGACGCGGCGATCGAGTCCGATTCCGCGTCGGGCTCGACCGAGCCGTCCCCACCATCGAGGATGGCGGAACCGGCCTTGAGCTCCTCCTGACGACGCTTCTCGGCTTCTTCCTTTTCCTTCTGCTGCTGCTCAGCGACGATCTTCGCCTGCGCCGAACTGATCTCGACGACCAGCTGGGCCAGTTCGGGTGACATTTCGAGCTCTTCCTCGAGAATGCCCACGCCAACCTCCTCGATGTCGAAGACGCTGATCATGCCGAGCGCGCCCATGCGGTCGAGCATCTCGTCGGTGATGCCCTCGATCGGCTTGACGGTCTGCTCAAGAATCTCAAGCGACTTGGCGAACTCCGCCGGCGTGAGAATGTCAATATCCCAGCCGGTCAGGCGGGCCGCGAGACGAACGTTCTGTCCGCGCCGGCCGATCGCGAGCGAAAGCTGGTCCTCGCGGACAATGATCGTGGCGCGACCGAGTTCAAAGCAGAGCGAGACTTCCTCGACCTCCGCCGGCTTGAGCGCGTTGGCGATCAGGATCTGGCTGGACTCGTTCCAGCGGACGATGTCGATCTTCTCCCCGCCCAGTTCATCGACGATGTTGCGGATGCGGCTGCCCCTCACGCCAACGCAGGCGCCGACGGCATCGACCTTGGAATCGATGGACGAGACGGCGATCTTCGTACGGAAACCGGCCTCGCGGCTCATCGCCTTGATCTCGATCACGCGCTCCGCGACTTCCGGCACTTCCGCCTCGAAGAGCTTTCGAATGAAATCGGGATGGCTGCGCGACAGGACGATCTTGACCTGGTTGCCCGACTCGCGGACATCCAGGATGAGACACCGCACCCGGTCGCCGGGCTGAAACTGTTCGCTGGGGATCTGCTCGGACCGCGGCATGAACCCTTCCGCGCGATCGACCTGGACGATCAGCGCTCCACCTTCGTAGCGGTGGGCGGTGCCGGTAACGATCTCCCCCTGCCGCTTGGAAAACTCTTCCAGCAGCGAGTTGCGTTCATCTTCGCGGAACCGCTGAATCATGACCTGTTTGGCGGTCTGCGCGGGGATCCGGCCCAGCGCCGCCATCGGAATGACTTCCTGAGCCGGTTCGCCACCCTCTTCTTCCGGATCGAGATTGCGCCAGAGGGTGATCTCACCGGTCATGCGATCCATCCTGCAGCCGAACGCTTCGGTATCGAGCGAGTTGAAGTGCTTGCGCGCGGCGCTGACCATGGCCTGTTCAAGATCCTGAATGAGCAGGTCCCGATCGATGTTTCGGTCGCGAGCGATGGAGTCGAGGATGCGAAGAGTTTCTGAGTTCATACGTGCCGATCCTGAGTTGATTGTGATGGTGAATTGTCAGATTGTCGGGTTGTCCGAGCTATTTGAACGGCCCGTGAGTGACCGGCCGGTTATTGAGCTTTCCTTCCTTACCTTCCTTTCCTTCCCTTCCGAGCGGGCCTTCGCGAAACGCACGAACCGATCCAAAACGACAAATCCACGAGTACCGCGAACGGCACCTCGTGGACCCGCATCCGCGAACGGGATGAACCCTCATCGCGGAACTCGACCTGTCGCACGGCGTCAGGTCAAGACAACCACCTTTCCGTACTCAGCGGGCAGGGGCGATTCAGGACCGTCCTGCTGCTGACGCGGCGGCTGCGGGCCTTGTGAGCCCAGCGTTCGACATGACGCAACTTAATGGTCATGGCGGGAAGCTGATTGAATGGCGAACGTCATCACCACGGGGCTCCAGAGGGGCTCCAGACAAAGAATGAAATTGACCGGACTTCCGGCCAATCCAAGCCAATACGGTAGGTCGCTGGCGCGAACCTGTCAATTTTCGTGGCAAGATGGAGAAATGGTCGCCCCGGCGGCCGCACTCGGGGGCCGCACTCGGGGGCCGCACTCGGGGATGGTCGCGGTGGGAGCTTCGGGAATGTGTGTGGGTTGAAGTGACGGAGAGACAGAGTGACGGAGAGACAGAGTGACGGAGTAGCGAAGCGGAGGGACTG
>SLDM01000388.1 GCA_007125255.1 Phycisphaerales bacterium | reverse complement strand
CCGGCCGATCGGCGACCTCGCATCGAACACGCCCAGCAGATCGCCGCGGAGGATCTTCCGCGCTTTGCCGGGCGCATCGCAAGCATGCAGCCCGCGCACAAGGCCGATGATGGACGATCGGCTCGCTCCCGTCTCGGCGAAGCGCGTCTGGCCGGCTTCTTCCCCTTTCGCCAGTTGGTTCAGGCGGGAGCGCGGCTGGCGTTCGGATCCGACTGGCCGGTGGTCGATCCTGATCCGATGCTCGGCGTGCGGGCCGCGGTGACCGGCCTGACCACGGAGGGCCTGCCGATCCGGCCGGAAGAGAACCTGTCGGTCGATGAAGCGCTCCACGCCTATACCAGCGGCGCGGCGTACGCGCTCGGCTTCAGCGACCTCGGCCGGATCCGCCCCGGCTACCTGGCGGACATGGTCGTATTGGATGGCGACCCGTGGGCAATCGACTACTCCCGCGAACTTCCCCGGGTCCGGACCACCATCGTCTCGGGACGGGTGGTCTACCAACGTCGAGCGCCCTGACTTCCCCTCCGTGCCCCCGTGCCTTTCTCTCCCCTTCGTCACTTCCCCCCGTGCCTTTCTCTCTCATCATCTTCGACCTCGACGGAACGCTCATCGAATCAACCGCGGTGGATGACGCCTGCTTTCTTCGGGCGGCCGAAGAGGTTCTCGGCGTCCACTCACCCGATCCGGACTGGGCCAACTATCCGCACTGTACGGACACGGGCCTCGTGGCGGAGTTGCTGCGGCGCGACACCGATCGCGCGATGAGTCCGGAAATCCTGGAGCGGTTCCGCCGGCGGTTTCTGGAACTGCTCCGGGAAGCCGAGCGCTCCCGGCCGGGTCATTTCACGCCGATCCCGGGCACTCACGAACTCCTCGAAGCGCTGGCGCAGCGGGAGGAGGTGGCCGTCGCGGTGGCGACCGGAGGTTTCGAGGTGACCGCCCGGGCGAAGCTGGAGTGGGCCGGTCTGCCGCTGCAGCACCATCCGGTTGCCTTCTCCGAGGATGGACCCTCCCGGGAATCGATTCTGAACGCCGCCATGCGGAGGGCCGGCGAAGCCTGCGGCCGCGCCGACTTCGACCGGGTGGTATCCATCGGTGACGGCGTCTGGGATGTCCGCACCGCGGCGTCGTTGGGGATCGGCTTCATCGGCCGGGCGAGCGGGGAGGGGGCCGATCGACTCCACCGCGCGGGAGCGGAGACGGTCCTGCCGGATTACCGGGACGTGGAGCGCTTCCTGGAGTGCGCGCAGTGCGCCGCCGTTCCGGCACCGGTCGACCGATAACGCCGCCGAAACGAAAGACGCACCCGCCCTCCCCTCCACCCACCCCCCGCGCGAGTGGCCTTTCGTGTATTCGGACACCGGCGCGGGTCGGTCTGTACCGGCTGCACAGGAACTGGCGCATCGGGGGACGGGGAATGCATGGTCGAGCAGTGGTGTAGTGATCGCGGCTGGCAGAACCGAAGATTGATTCACAGAGTGTCTGGGTCATTCAGACTGCAATCGTCTTCCGAACCCCGCGAAGGAGAGGTCCATGTTTCCTCGACATCTGTACAAGGCAGGCACCACCACGACCGTGGCCCGTCTCCGCAGCGCGCCGAACGCGGCGGCTCCGGATCAGGAAGCGGCGCTCATTCGACGTATCGGACTGGCCCTCGTTCTGGGAATGCTCCTGGCCGCTCTCTGGCCGAGCCCGCCGGCCCGGGCCGCCGACATTGAACTGAAGGCCGCCCGGCCGCCCATCATGGTCGAGCTTTCCCTTTCGATGGACATTTTCAAGCATGACGTGGCGATCGATCTGACCCATGTTCAGCTCGTCGCCTCAGAGATCGCCCCGAACATCAGCGCGGATCCCGGACGCCTGATCGTCCTCCAGCCGGTGGGTCTGCCGCTCTATGGCCAGCACCTCAACGAACCGGATCGAGAAGCGCTGCTCAGCCTTTTGGAAGCCGAGGAGATGCAGGGCTTCGACATCTGGTACGAACACCAGCTTGCCCGATTCCTGAACGTGACCCTGCGGGTTCTGCAGAACAACCATCCGCAGAATGCCTTTACGATGCTCGGACTTCCCGTTGAGAACAATCATCGCGCGGGAGATCCGGAGTCGATCAACGAACGCTACGCACCGGTCATGGACCACTTCGGCGCGTTGATCAGCCACCACTCCTTCATCATGTTTGATCAGCAGGTCTCCCCGCGATCGATGATCCAGCGATCACTTCCGCAAGCGATGCAGTGGCGCGACGGTCGACCGATGATGCTGCGCATCAACGGACGCTGGCACATCATGCTCGAAACCGCGCCGCTGGAAGATGAAGTTGATCCGAACCGCGACAATGCGGAGACCACCTCGGATCTCGGCGTCCACGCCGAGCCGGTGCCGCTGAACCGTCAGTACGAGGATCTGCTGAACCGCGTTTCCACCCCCGAAGGGATCGTGGCCGCCGAATCGTCTCCCGGTGAGAGCAGCGCGCCGACGACCGGCGGCACCACTTCCAGCGGAGGCAGCGACACGTTCTTTGGAAGTTCCTCGCCGGACGGGTCGACCGGAGGCGGAAGCGCGGGCGGTGGATCCGGCGGTGGGGGGGCTGGCAGTGGTGGGGG
>SLDM01000384.1 GCA_007125255.1 Phycisphaerales bacterium | reverse complement strand
GAACTCCTGAAGCTGGCCGCTCTTGGCCATCTCACGGACTTCTTCCTCGGTCTTGCCGAGCTTTTCCGCGGCTTCCTCGAGCGAATAGAACATTTTGGCCATCATCACCGCGATCCTCCGCTTGCTGACGAAAAGGGCGGCCGCGCGCCGCCGATCGAAAATCTGCTGTGGGCGTGAAATTGGCCGATCACCTACGGAATCGGCTTCAATAATAATACGCTAGCGAAATGGTGAGGTTCAGGCAAGGCCGGGGGATCTTCCCGGCCGGCTTCGCCCGGCCCGCACCGGGCATCCGGCGATGTCAGAAAAGCCGGCCCTCGCGGAGTGCAGGGGCCGGTGTGAGCTTGGTCGATTCACAACCGAGGCGAGCCGGTCAACCCCAGTTTTCCAGCAGAATCAGCAGGTCAAACACATTGACCGTGCCATCATCGTTGAGGTCGGCGGGGCAGTCGTCTGGATCACCGCACTCGCCCCAGTCTTCCAGCAGAATGAGCAGGTCGAAGACGTTGACCACGCCGTCACCGTTGAGGTCGCCGGGGGTGGCGGTCGGCTCGGTGGTGATGCGCGGGTTATCCATGCCGACATCCCAGCCGAGGAAAGGGAAGATCATCGAGGGGTCGCCGTAGTTGAACCGAAGGACGCTCACATCGGTGATGATGTCGTTCCAGGTAAAGTCGATCGGCTCGCCGTCGAAGCGAAAGAGAACCCAGCCCTCGGGGGTCGAATCCGATTGTGAGGGCACCTGGAAATCGTAGCTCGTCCAGCCCTGCGGTCCGCCGCTGAGGACGCCGGGGAAGGGAATGTTGACCGGGCCGATGTAGTACGCGCCCCAGTCGTCGGCGAAGTTGAACGGCGTGCCGTTGTCATTGATCAGCATCAGCGTGAGCGGTCGGCCATCGACGCCGGAGGAGGCGAAGTTGGTCACCAGATCGATACCGACGCTGGTGACGTTCATCTCCCGGTAGTTGCCGACATAGACCGAGTCGACGTTGAAGCTGGTCGTCGCGGCCGGGCAGCAGGATTGCAGCGTGTTGTCGCGGAGATAGGGGCCGGGGTTGCCGTTGATCGGATTGATGAACTGGTTGCCGGTCCCCCAGGTCCACTGTCCGACGTTGCTGCCATTGTCGAAGGTTTCGACGAAGGTCTCGCCCCCGCCGAGCGCTTGGGGCATCGCCAGCGGCGACAGGAGCATGACGGTCGCGGCGATGAGGGCAAACCTGGGCTTGATGCCCGGGAGCGCAGATGGGGGCGCAATAACATGGTTCGGTTTGGGTGCGGTCACGGCGGGTTCCTTTCGGGGAACGTATTCAGAGATCAACCAGTGGACCCACACCACTGGTTAATATGCACGCTCATCCACGTGGCCGCAACCACAACCCGGGCAGATTATTCAGATTGATCGCGGGGAAAAGTGCACCCAACTGCGACGCGTAAGCGGTTCATTGGGCAATGGTCCGAAGCGACGGGGGGGCAAGGAGGCATCAAGGCATCAAGGCATCGGGGCATCGGGGCATCGGGGCATCGGGGCATCGGGGGTGGTGCGACGGCGATTGCGTCCTCGCCGACGTCGTCAACCCCTTCGTGCCTCCGTGCCTTCGTGCCTCTCCCACACTCGTGGCGGGCGATCAATAGTGGTAGTAACCGTGGTGGCTCTTCATCTTGTTCTTGTCGGATTCGTTGCCGATGATATAGCCGCCGACCGCCCCGACGCCGGCTCCGATCGCGGCACCTTCGGCGGTGCGTCGCCCCTGGTTGTGGCCGATGACAGCCCCGCCGATGGCCCCGATGCCCGCGCCGAGCAGGGCGCCGCCCTGGGCGTCACTGCCGCAGCCGCTGGAGAAACTCAGCATGCCGGCGGAGAGCGCCACCGCAGCCAGGGGGGCGAGAAATCGACGGGAAGTCGTCGTGGCCGGACCGATGTGACGAGATTGCATGATGGAACTCCTTTCGTGGTCGATAGTATCAGGCTCGAAATGCAGGCCCGGCGGAGGAGAGCGGGGGCAGATCCTCCGGCGGAGCCTGCGGGACACGTTCCTGATTTCGTGCGTTCCACGATTGGGAACCGCGATGATTCGGCCTATCATGGACGCGTTCGGTGTTCATTGATTCAGGACCCCGGAACCGACCATGTCATTCCCCCGATTCACCTCAATTTTTGCCTCTCTGTCTCGCCGGCGGATGATCGCGACCCATGCCCGCTGGTTGAGCCGGGTTCTTCGACGCGGCGATCCCGTCCCGCGGATTCCCGCCCGTCGCGTCTCCGACGGCGGTTTCGCCCGGATGATGTCCTCCCCCGCCGGCCGGGAATATGCCGCGCAGTGGTGGGACGATGCACTGGAGCGGTTGCCGCGCTAGGCCGATGATGGAGTCGTGGGGGGATGGGATCGGACGGCCGGCCGGTGAGATGCCCGCGCGCGACCGCCGGGCGGAACGCTTCTCGAGTGTTTTCTTTCCAGGACCCTATTCACGCATGGCCATCAAGATACGAGTTGCTCCGAGGTACACATGGCGCTGTGTGATCATCGCGATCTTCTGCCTGGTTTTCGGGGTGTGGGGCGTCATCGATCATCAGATCGTCATCCCGAAGCGACTGCTGGCGCATGAGCG
>SLDM01000076.1 GCA_007125255.1 Phycisphaerales bacterium | reverse complement strand
CCTTCAGCGGCGGCACGGCCTCGGCCTGTATCGGCCGGGGACTCTTAAAGTGCATCTGGCCGAGATTACGGGTCAGAATGGGGTGGAGATCGAGGTCAGAAAATTGGCTCATCAATTTTTATCATAATCGTTTTTCAGGACGAAATAGATCAACCCTCCTATGCGTTTGATCGTATAGAGAGTATGAGAGTGCCCGGAAATGCTTCTCGGGTAGTCGACCGAACAACTGCAATGACCTTGACCTCCTCCACATTGCATCACTTGGCAGCCCGCCTCCTCCACGCGGGCTGTCGGTGCGCACTGCTGATCCGGAGTTTTCTGGGCGGCCGATTGGACAGCGCAGATGCGGTGATGCAGTTCGCGGCTGGCGCCCTTTCTGGCTACTGGTCTGGCCAGTCACCAGAGGCACCACGGCCAGTCATGCAGCCGCTGGTCATGCAGCCAGCTCTCGCACGGCGCTCTTCGCAGGTGTCACCCCACCATCCTACGCGCCGCAGGACGATGTCCATGTCGACGCTGCATTCGCATGATGCACTTGATCATGCGAGGCATGCGTCCAGGGACACGCATCGGTTCGATCACGGCTTCCCGCGCCACTGATCGAAAACCGTTCCGGTTCGCCCAAAATCGGGCCCAAAACCGGACCGGTCTCCTGAATCACCTGCGACCCCGCAGACGAACCCACATAGAGACTGAGCGCGTTGTCGGTTTTCGCTTGATCCAGGCGAAATGAAACAAAGTCACGATTCGTCGTGTCTCCTGACATGCGACTTCCGCTTGATGCCCATCGAGGACATGGATCATGAAGCCCATCAATTCAAACTCGTTCGATGATCGGAACCGCGACGTCGACGATGATCGCCAGTACACCTTTCGCCGCGACGACACTGCCGCGAACGCTCCATGTCAGGCGGCATTGGTCGAAACCGAACATGGCTGGTCGATCAAGGTGTCGCCCATGCGCATCTTTGATGCCCTTCGTGTCTGGCGGCACCTGACCGGTCACCAAGAAGAGCATTCCCAGCTGCGCACACTGGTCATCGACGGGACCGGCCTCTCCCCGATCACGGGTGAGTTGCGGAATGTGCGCTGCGGCGCGACCGATGAGATTGAGGAAAGCCGCGGACGAGCCGAACCGATCGTGCCGCGGTCACACCCGTTGCCATCGTCCTCTGCTCCGCCGAAGTTTCCGCCGTCATCGCCGTCGCCGGTCTCGGGACAGGAGCCGTCGCTCAAGGAGCTCGCCGAGCGGAACCAGCTTCCGGTCGAGGAGGTCTTCGGTGACCGCGCGCTCCTTCTGGATGAGTTGACGCTGCGTGAGCTGGCGACGTTCTGTCCCCGGCGTTCGCTGCACTGCATTCTGATCGACGGCCCGGTCGAAACGGGAGACGTACGCGCGATTCAGCGAATGATCGAAGCCCGACAGTCGCCGCTCGCCGCAGAGCTTCGTGCCGTCGCTGCACTGAAAGTGTGTGATGGCGAGGTCTTGACGCTCGATACCCGGAAGAAGGCGGATGCCCTCCGCCTGGCTTCAGAGATGCTGCGTCAGTACCTCGCCTCGATCGGGCGCCGTCCGGTGACGGATTTCAGCGGGCCGGAAACCTGGCAGCTCGATCGTCTGCTCGGTGTCTCCGGATCGATCAGCGTGCGGCCGCGCGAGACCGACTGGTACTCCAACTCGGTCGACGTCGGCATCAGTACCGAGATCGGTGGTCACACGCGCCCGGCGGATTGCTCGCTGATCTACGACCTGCCGAGCGGAACTTGGCATGATGAGGAGTGAGAAAGAAAGGCACGGAGGGACGACGGAGAAGCGACGGGGCGACGGAGGGGCGAAGCGACGAAGGGAAGGGACTGAGGCAGCGAGGGATCGAGGGGGGAGTGACGAAGTGACGGAGTGGGGGGCGATGGCGGGGGGCCTGTTTCCGTCATTCCCGCGGAAGCGGGAATCCAGGGGGCGCGACCGAAGCGTCCCGCACCCCGCGTGTGTCCTGTTCGCTGAACGCATCCTTCGCACCCCCTGCGTCCCCACTTGCGCGGGGACGGCAGGTCCACAGCCACTTCACCCCTTCGTCACTCCGTTACTCAGTTACTCCGTCACTTCGTCACTTTCCCTCCGTGCCTTTTCTGGACCGAAAGACATCATCACCGTCGCCGCACCGGTCAGGAAGTGGCGGTGGGCTCAGGATGCTTGATGTCCAGTTTGAAGACGCGGGCTGCGTTCTGCCACATGATCATCTCGTGATCCTTTTCCGGAAGGTCGAGTCCGCGCATGAACCGGAGATAGGACTTCATTTCACAGATCGGCCAGTCCGTCCCGTACATCAGGTACCGCGGCTCACCCGCATAGAGGATCATTTCGCGAACCTGCTGGAGCATGTACTTCTCGAAATTATCCTCGAAGTCGCCGACGACCAGGCCGGAGACATCGGCATAGGTATTCTCGTTCTTGTAGACCACTTCCATGCAGTCGCGGATCCACGGGTTGCCGATGTGACAGATCACAATGCGCAGGCCGGGATTATCGACGGCGACGTCGTCGAGATGAAGCGGGTGGGCGAATCGAAGCTTGCCCCTCGGCGTAAAGGTGTCGCCGGTGTGAACCAT
>SLDM01000008.1 GCA_007125255.1 Phycisphaerales bacterium | reverse complement strand
GCACGTGAACACGCCGCGCGTGAACAGGCAGCCAGAGCGCAAAGGGCGCGCGAACAAGCTGCGCGGAAGGCTGCGCAGCGAAACCTAACGGGCACGTTTACCAACAGCGATCGAATTCTCGTCATGGAAACATCACAGGGGGCGCAGCGGTTCCGCACATATTGCACCGCATGGCAATTGACGCTCCGACAGGACGGAAACCGGGTACATAAGCAGGTATCGATCCAGCATCGTTGCATCGTCGAGCACAACGCAAGGAAATTGCTTGGTTCCCACCTGGCACTCGATGACCTGGCCGAGTGGGTCCCGTGAGTCATAACCCGAAAGGGAGGATCGTCATGCGCAGACATATACGACTGAGTATTGCCCTTGTCGTCGGCATAGCCGTTACACTCCAAGCCGTCACGCTACCCTGGGAACAGCCCCCCCCCCGGCCGCGGAGCCCGATTCGCAGGAGAACTCGTCCATGCATTCCCTGAAGACCGTGAATACGACGATGACCCCGCGGAAGCGGCACACCATCGGCCGGACACTGACCCTCGGTTTCGGCACTGCCAGCGCGATGTGGGCGCTGGGGTACCTGGCGATGATGGGACCGGGGCTGATCATCGGCGAGATTCTCTTCGCGCTCACCCTGCTCTGCCTGATCGCCGGGGGGCTGATCGTCGGGCGCATCTCACGATCCATGGGCGAAGCGCTGCGCACCGGCGGCTGGGTCGGCGCGCTTTCGGCGCTGCTCAACCTGCTCATCATCGGCAGCCTCATCGGGGGCGAGACGACCGGTGAACGGCTTGCGTCGTTCGGCGCCTGGACCCTCGGGGCGTTCCTCATCTCGATCACCCTCTGCGTCCTCGGCGCCGCGGCCGGCTATCGGTGGCTCAACCATCCGGACCGGGTCGGCACCGACCGAGACTGGTTCCACCGCTTCGCCTGTGTTGCCGCCTTCACCGTCTTTCTCCTCCTGGTGACCGGCGGCATCGTGACGGGGTTCGAAGCGGGTCTGGCCGTCCCCGACTGGCCCAATTCCTTCGGCCACAACATGCTGCTCTACCCTCTTTCGGAAATGGTCGGCGGGGTGTTCTACGAGCACGCCCATCGACTCTACGGCATGCTGGTGGGCGTCACGACGATGGCGCTCGCGGCGGCGCTCTTCTTCCTCGACCCGAAGCGGCGCGGCTGGCTCCGGGCGCTCGGCATCATCGTGCTGCTCATGGTCTGTGTGCAGGGACTGCTCGGCGGACTGCGCGTCACCGGGCACCTCACCTTCGATTCCGACCCCGGGGTGATGAATCCCAACACCCATCTGGCCGTGGTCCACGGCGTCTTCGGACAGGTCGTCTTTGCCGCCATCATCGCCGTCGCGGCGTTTACCTCACCGCTCTGGGTCAGTGACCGAAGTCCGAAGCGCGCCCTCGGCGCGGGTTCGGACCACTCGATGTCGGTTGCCCTGATCGTGCTGCTGGTGCTGCAGCTCGCGCTCGGCGCGTTGTACCGTCACTTCCGCCGGGATGCGGGCGATCCGACGAGCGGGCTGGAGATCATGTTCGTCCATATCTTCCTCGCCTTCATCGTGGCGGGGGTGGCGGTGTTCGTCGGCGGGCGGGCCGCGTCCACCAACAGGGATCAACCGATTCTGCCCGGGCTCGGCAAGGCGCTGATGATCCTGATCGGCGTGCAGATCCTGCTGGGCTTCACCGCGCTGGTGGCGGCGCTGCACCGCGGAACCGCGGAAACGATCCCTCTCACCGAAGTCATCTTCACCTCGCTGCACCAGTCGACCGGCGCGGCGATTCTGGGTCTCGCCACCCTCATCGCGGTCTGGAACCGGCGGCTGCTGGCCGAACCGGTGTCGGACGGGGCGGCGTCCGGCTCTGGCCCCGGTCCTGGCCCCGGTCCCGAAATGGGACACGGGGCGGCGGCCTGAGGCGACGATTCGGACCCGATCGCCCATCGAACAATCAGTTTTTGCCACGAGCATTGTCACCTTCTCGTGGTATTGCGGCCGATGGCTCGTTAGGATTGGGGTTGAATCAGAGGATCCTGATGGGAGGTTGCGTATGTGGTTTGATCGCCGCTGGCTGTCGTTGATCGTGATCGGGGCGTTCATGCTCGGTCTGGTCCCCGTGGTGTTTGCCGCGAGCGGTCTGCTTGACCGGGAGGAGCGGCGACTGCAACAGGCCCGTGATGGGCACGAACGGGAAGTGGAGCGGGCCCGCGAACGCTTTGAGTCGCAGGTCGAACGCGCCAACCAGCAGCTTGAACGGCACTACGAGCAGATCATCCGGGCGCTCGAATCGCGCGGTGAGCAGGCGGCCGCCGATCGGTTGCGCCGCGAGCTCAAGGACCTCCTGGAGCGGGCCTTCACCGAGGTCCCCGGAGGCTCTTCGAAGTCCTCGTCCGAGGAGGATGAGGATGACGCCTCCGAAGAGCGATCCGAACCGGAAGAGGAGCGCCGAGATCGAACGCGGGAACACGGCCACAAAGATCTGATTGAGGCGGTCGGGCCGGTGCTGTACCGGATCGACGGAACGGAAGTCGATTCCCGCACGCTGGCCGAGCGCGAATACGTCCTGCTCTACTTCTCCGCGCAGTGGTGCGCACCCTGCCGGACCT
>SLDM01000204.1 GCA_007125255.1 Phycisphaerales bacterium | reverse complement strand
TCTCCCGCCAGGGCGTGCAGCGCGATCTGCTGCCGATCGTCGAGGGCTCCGCGGTCAACACCCGGCACGGCGTGGTGAACACCGATCAGGTGCTCTTCGTCGCGGCCGGCGCGTTTCATTCATCGAGCGTGAAGGACCTCATGCCGGAGTTGCAGGGCCGCTTCCCCATTCGCGTCGAACTGGAAGCGCTCACCCGGGAAGACTTCAAGCGCATCCTCACCGAGCCGGATGCGGCGCTGACCCGCCAGCAGGAAGCGCTGCTGGAGACCGAAGGGCTCTCAATCACGTTCACGCCCGAATCGGTCGACGCGATGGCCGACCTTGCCGCGGAAGCGAACGCCTCGATGGAAAATATCGGCGCGCGGCGGCTGATGACCGTGATGGAGTGCGTCTTCGAAGAGATCAGCTTCCGGGCCCCGGACATGGTGAGTCACGGCGAGACGGAACTTTCGATCACCGATGCGTTCGTGCGCGAACGGCTGAAGCGGATCATGCAGGATGAAGATCTGCGCAAGTTTGTGCTGTAAAAAAAGAAAGGCACGAAGGCACGAAAGAAGAGCGACGGAGCGACGGAGGGGCGAAGCGACGAAGGGGTAGATTGCTCTTTCGCCACTCCAGCAAACCCCCACGCGTCCTCCCCTTCGTGCCTCCGTGCCTTCTTGCCTCCGTGCCCTGGGTTTTACAGTTCGGCCGCCAGGAGCGGATCGGGGCGGTACAGCCGCGTGTCGAGCGCCCAGACCTTGTCGGTAAAATGGGCCGCCGACTCGACCGAGCCGGCCTCATCCGGCCGGGCGTGGGTGAGGGCCATCGTCGTTTTCGCTTCGAGGTTGTCGAGCTGGGAGATGAAGATCGCCTCGGGCGTGGCGGGAACCTTCGCCGCGCCGTACTCCGGGATGCCGTGGTGGCTGAGGATGATGTGCTGCAACACGCGCAGTGCGGGGCCGGGCAGCTTCTCACCCTGCTTCGCCGCCATCGCCGCCTTGAACTGCAGCACGATCGTGCCGCGCACGATGTGCCCGACGAGGTTGCCGTCCTCGGTGTAGTCGAAACCCTTCTCCCACGACAGCTCGTACACCTTGCCGAGATCGTGCAGGAACAGCCCCATGATCACGATGTCGCGGTTGAGCTGCGGATAGAGCGGCAGCATGCGATCGGCGAGCTTCATCAGCTGCAGCGTGTGTTCGAGCAGACCACCGATCCACGCGTGGTGCAGGCTCATCGCGGCCGGAGCCCGCTTGAACCGGTTCATCATCTCTTCGTCGTTGAGATACGCCTGCGCGAGGCTCTTCATCGCCGGGTGCTCGATCGATTCGAGCAGCGCGGTGACCTCCCGGAACATCTCATCGATGTTTTTGCTCGTTGCCGGCAGAAGTCTGGCGATCTCCTCGTCACTGACCTCGACGGGCTTGATCTGCTCGAGAATGATCTGAACCTGTTCGTTGTAGACCTGCGTGTGGCCGGCGATCCAGACGAACCCCGCGGCCTGAATGTCGGGAAAGGCGCTCTCCTCCACCGTCCACTGACGGGCCGCGACCTCGCCGCTCGCATCGCGCAGGAGGCACTTGAGGAACGGCTTGCCCGCGCGGGTCGTGCCGAGCTGCGGGTTGACGATCGAGTACACACCGTCCACGTAGCCGTTGGGCGGCAGGGTTTTCAGATCGTGGTGGGGCTTGTCGGTTGCGGTCTGGGACAATGGTTTCTCCCGGTGATGACTCTCGCCACTTCACTTCCGCGGGGAACGATTTGAGACGCTGACCGCCGTGAAACTGAAGAAAAAGGGAAAGAATGGGTTCAGGGGTGAATGCTACCACCATTCACCCCTGGGTGTCTGCCCGCTCCGCGCCCCGGCCATTCGGTCTCACCCCCGCGGGCGGCTGACGATCCTCGTCTGGGTGAACTGGCGGTGTCCCGCCTTGCCGCTGTGGTAGCCGAACCCCGACTGCTTCGCGCCGACCCACGGCGAGCCGGAAGCGCCGCCACAGCTCTTGTTGATGCCGACCATCCCCGCATCGAGTTGCCGCGCGACCTGCTCCGCCTGATCGTCCGGCCCGAAGACCACCGCGCCGAGACCGAACGGCGTGTCGTTGGCCAACTCGACCGCCTCGTCCGCGTTCGTGTACCGCGCCACGCACGCCACCGGTCCGAACGTTTCGTCGCGCATGATCGGCATGGTGTGGTTCACCTCCGTCAGGATCGTCGGCATGACGAACTGATCGTGGTGACCCTCCCCGCCGTAGAGGACCTTCGCGCCGCGGTTGACCGCATCCTTCAACTGGCCCAGCACGTGGTCGCGCTGCCGGGCGCTGATCATCGGGCCGATCCTGGTCTCCTCTTCCAGACCGCTGCCGACCTTCATCTCCCGCGTGTGACGCACGAACGCCTCCTGGAACTGGTCGGCGATCCGGTCATCGACGTAGATGCGCTCCGTACTCACGCAGACCTGCCCCGCGTTGCGGAAGCTGTTGCGGGCGGCAAACTCCGCGGCCTTCTCGATGTCCGCCCCTTCCATCACGATCAGCGGGTCCTTGCCACCGAGTTCCAGGACCAACCGCTTCAATCCGCCGCCCGCGGACTGCATGATCCGGCTGCCGGTCTCGCGCGACCCGGTGAAGGCGATCAGATCGACCTCCGCCTCGACCAGAGCTTTGCCCTGGCCGTCGGCGCCGTGGATGATCTGCAACACATCCGGCGGGAGCGACTCGTTGAGAATCTCCGCGTACGCCTGCGCGATCAGCGGCGTCTCTTCCGACGGCTTCATGATGACGGTGTTTCCCGCCGCGAGCGCCGGCAGCACCATCCAGTGCGGCATGGCGAGCGGGAAGTTCCACGGCGTAATGACCGCCGCGACCCCGAGCGGATCGAAGTACATCCTCGAGGCGGTGGAGTCATCTTCCAGGGGCTCCGGCTCCAGCGCTTCGGCGATCGACTTGAGCGACGCGCTCATCGTGGCCCCGCACCCCTTGACCTCGCCGATCGCTTCGGCGAGCGGCTTGCCCATCTCCAGCGTGAGCAGTCGGCCGAGCTCTTCGGCCCGCTCGACGAGCTTCTTCCCCGCCGGTTCGATCAGCGCGATCCGCTGATCGATCGTCATCCCCCGCCACGCCTTCGTCGCATCCCGCGCCCGGCGGACGATGGTCGGGATCGCTTCGACCGGGGTGATCGGCACTTCGCCGACCATCTCCCCCGTCGCGGGATTCCGCGAAACGAGGGTCCGGGCTTCCGTCGTCGTCGGTTGCACTGTGGCGGCAGTCGTCATCATCGGGGCCTCCATCACGGCGGCAGGTGGGCCTGGGGGTCATTGCGGCAGGCACCAGGCGGGGTGCGAACATGCGGGGCCATCAAGCGGGCCCATCGAGTATGGCTCATGCGGGCTCATGCAGTGGCTTCCCACGCGACCCATCGACCGGGCAGTCTACCAGTCTCCGCAGTTTCGATCTATCTCCAGTGCGGGCGTCCCGAGTCTGAGGAGCCAGGGCGGTCCCGCGCTGTTCTCGCGGTGGCGGGGTCCCCGCCGCCCCGCCGTACCGCCAGTACGGCTGCATGGGGGTGTTATGGAGTCGTTTGCGGCCGTTCGCGGCCGGGCACCCGCTCTCGGCACCGGAACTGTTGGTGGCGCCCATGGTGGGCCTCGGCGCGCCGGGTGCCACACAGCATCCCGTCAGGGTGCTGTGTGCCGTCAGAAGAGACCGTGATTCAACTTCCTCGCCACACACATCACGCCCCTCGGGGAGTGATGATGTGAGGCACCCACCGGCTCTCCGCACAACCTTCAGAAGAGCATGTTTTTTTCGGGAGCCGGTTCCGATGGATCCAACCCGTACGCCCATACGCGACTGATACTCCGGCAGAATAAGTTCATGCGCCCTCTGTTCGATTTTTTCTCGGGCTTCGGGAATCTGTGTGGGCCGTCCTCGTTGGCCGGAACGACGGCGGGCGTCCTGACATGGTCGTTCCCGCTGATCGGCATGACGTACGCCTGACCGCCATGACGGGGGGCTCTGCGGGGCCCCAGACTGCGCTCCGGCCCCGCAGCAGTTGGGGCGGGCGGTGCGCGAAGAGCAATTGCAGTACGTCCGGAGCGGCACTAAGTCACACACGACCGTCGACGCTTCCGGTGCTCGTCTCCCACCCCCCCAGACCGACCCGGCCGCCATGGCTCGCGTCACGTGCCCTCGGCGTCATTCAGAGAAAACGGGGCATGTACCGCAACTCCTCACAGACATTACCCTCGTCACTCGGCCCACGAGCCCTTTCGGGGGGACTTGTCTTCAGGATCGGGGGGCTGGCGTCGAAGCCCGCCCCAAAAAGCTGCCAAGGTCACTCTTCACCCACACGATTCCCTGAGGACCCACAAAAAATCTGACCCGGCGTTCTCCCGCCGGGTCACTCTGGGTGGGCGCGTTTTTCTCGAAATGACCGGTCGTCCGGGCGGCGCGGTGGCGCGGCCCCGGAAGAGAAGGATCAGTAAACCACCGCGTGGGCCTGCTCGATCGAGTCGATCACCTGGCGCACGCTGAAGGGCTTCTTGAGCACGCCGTCGAAACCGTGCTGCTTGAGCTGCATCATCTGGCCGTCGGTGAGCTTGCCGGTGGTGGCGATCACCTTGACGATGGCGAGGTCGTCGTTCTGGCGCAGCGTCTTGCAGATCGCGCGGGCGTCGGACTCGGTGAGGTGCACATCAAAGAGCATCACGTGCGGGCGATACCGTTCGCACTCCACACCGGCGGCGAAAATGCTGTTGCAGATGTGAACATCGTAGTTGGTCTGTTCCCGGAGAATCTCGCGCAGGGTGTTGGTGACTTCCTCATCACCATCGACGATCAGCACGCGCGTGGTGCCGGTCATCAGACCGTCCATGGGAATACCGTGACTTTTCATGAACTTCATGAGGTTGGCCACGGGGATGCGTCGATCCTTCGATCCGGGAATGCGGTAACCCTTGAGCTGCCCGGAATCGAACCATTTGCTGACGGTTCGCGAAGCGACATTGCAGATCTTCGCGACCTCACCGGTTGTCAGAACATCTTTCTCGTGCTGGTTCATCGCAATCCTCGCGTAAGAGCCACCGCCTCGGAGCGGAGATCCCTATGGCTCCGCCGCACCTGCAGGATCGGATCAATGCGCGGAGTGATTCAGCCCCGGGCCGGAGGCGGCGGGGAAATTGACGCAATTGCCGTCAAATGAGAGAGTTATCGCTCAATTGCCGCGCGCTACCGGACGCTGCGACCGGCCGGTTCCGCCGCCGCCGCCGCCGCGTTCAGAAACCGATCGACATCCGCTTCGGCGCTGTCGAAGCTCGCCATCAGGCGCACGAGGACGGTGCCGTCGGGCCGGGGTTTCTCAAACGCGTAGTAGCCGTGTCCCTGCTCGCGCAGCTTCGCATCGACCCGCTCCGGCAGACGTACGAACACGGCATTGGCCTCGACGGGAAAGGCCGGGGCAAGTCCGATACGCTCCAGCCCGGAAGCGAGCCGCCGGGCCATGGCGTTGGCGCGGCCGGCGTGCCGCAGCCAGGCGCCATCCGTCAGCGTCGCGGCGAAGGGTGCGCTGACAAAACGGTGCTTGCTCAGCAGGTGCCCGGTGCCCTTACGGTGAAAGGGGAAGGTGCGGACCGCGTTCTCCTGCACCCCGCCGTCGCCCTGGGGAAAGAACAGAACCGCCTCACCGAACGCCAGGCCGTTCTTGGTCCCACCGAAGCTCAGCGCATCGACGCCCACATCCCGGACGAGTTCCCGCGGTTCGCAGCCGAGCGCTGCCACGGCATTGGCGAAGCGGGCCCCATCCATGTGCATCCGGAACCCCATGGCGTGAGCGCGGTCGGCCAGAGCCCGGACTTCATCAGGGCGGTAGACCGTTCCGAACTCCGTGGCGTTGGAGATGCTCACCACGCCCGGCTGGGGATGGTGGACATCGCCGCGCGAACCGATCGCGGCCGCGGGGAGATCCTCGGGCTTCAGTTTCGTCTCGCCGGTCCGGACGACACTGATGCGGCAGTGGGTGATGCGTTCCGGCGCGGTCGATTCATCGAAGTTGTAATGGCTGTTGCCGTGGCAGATCACCTGCTGCCACGGTTCGGTCAGGGCCGCGATCGCGAGGGTATTCGCCGCCGTTCCGGTGGCGACGAAGAAGACGGCAGTATCGGGTCCGAAGATGCTGCGGAAGGCTTCGACCGCGGCCTGGGTGTCCTGATCATCACCGTAACCGACCTGGTGACCGGTCTCGTGGGCCGCGTTGATCGCGCGGAGCGCTTCAGGGCAGAGGCCGGCGTTGTTATCACTGCGAAAGCTGCGCATGACCAACCAGCGTAGCGGCGTCGCGCAGCCGGCGACAGTCCGCCGGCACGTTCACCTACGCCGCCTCACAGCCGGTTTCGTCGCAGAACCGGCAGTACCGCAGCAGATCGCGCCAGGTCACGATCCCGATCGGAACGTGCCGGGGATTGACCACCGGCAGACAGGAGACTTCGCTTTCCAGCACCAGGGTCGCGGCATCCCGGACGGACATCTGGCTGGTGCCGACAATCGGACGGCGGCGCATGACCTGGTGGACGCGCCGGTTCAGCGTGTTGAGATCCTGTGTCCGCTCCATGCGGATGTTGCCGATAAAAGGGCTGATGTTCTTGAGGAGGTCACGATCGGACAACACGCCGGCAAGGCGGCCGGCACTGGTCACGAGCACATGATGAAAGTGGTGCATGTCGAAGATATCGCGCACCCGTTCGAGGGTGTCGTCCAGATCGACTGTCACCACATCCCGGGTCATGATCTCTCCGAGCGTCATCGACATCGCGGGCGCCTTTCCGAACCGGTGGAGGTCCCGGGGTTATCGACAAAAAAGCCGCGCCGGTTAAACCGCCCGTTCCGGGAACCGCGCTCACGGGCCCCTTCCCGAGGCGCGTTCCCGGAGCCACCCCCGAGACCGGGCCCGAAAACGGGCCTGAAAACGGGCCGAAAAGTCAGCCCCGGCCCCCGAAGCCGCTCACCGACCGTCCGCCCCCCTATCGCCCGGATCGGTCCAACCCGTGCCGTTTGAGGTACTCCCGCTGTTCGGGGTACCACCGCCGGGCCATCAGATCGACGATGTTGTTGTGGTTCGCCCACGGGTGCATGTGGATGTAGCCCGGCCGGCGTTCACCGTCGTCAAGCTCTTCGACCATCGCCGCAAAGCGGTCGACCGCGCGGTTCAGGTAGTAACAGTCCCGCGCTCCACAGACCAGCCGCACGCGCCCGGTCACGATCGGACCGTACCGGTCCCAGTCCTCGCGCACTCGGCGCGTGAGATCGAACTGCTTCCAGTTTTCGACAACCTCCCGGTCGATCCGCCCGGTCTCCGGATCGAACATCCGCTTCGGGAAGCCGGTTTCAGTATCGCGCGGCGAGAACATCGCCATCCACGTATCCCACTGCTGACCCGATCCGCCCTCCGGATGGATCGCGTACTCCACGAGGACTTCCTGCCGAACGGTCATCGCCACCACCTCCCCGCCGTCGCGCGAACGCATGCGGTAGGACGGGGTCTCCTCGCCGTTCGGCATGAGGTACATCCTCTCGTCTTCGTACAGATTGGTCTTCTGAAAGGCGGAGAAATCAATCGGGTCCGGAGCGCTCGACCAGCAGGCGCCGAAGACCTCCGGCCAGTTGAGCTGCAGCCAGAGACTGCTCCATCCGCCGGAGGAGTGTCCGGTCACGACGCGCGCCTCGGTCTCCGGAACGAGACGAAACCGCGACTCGAGATAGGGGATGAACTCCTCGACCAGCGCGGTGCCGCGCGGACCGTGGTTCTCCGAGTCGACGAAGCCGTGGTGGCCGAGCGGTGACTCGGGGTCAAGCACGATCGTCACGAAGAGCGGCACCAGCGAAGCGGCGGCGCGCGAACCGTACGTCGTGGCGTACTGCCGGGCCGTCTCCTGCCGCCCGCCGAAGCCGGGAATCACGTACTGGGCCGGCCACGACTCCTCTGCGCGATCGTCATCGGCGTAACCCGGCGGCAGGGCGACGCCCGCCCGGTGGTAGACATCCCGGCCGTAGAACTCGCTCAGCAGATCGCTTCGCCGCTCCACCCACTTCAGGTTCTCCCGCTCCTCCGGCAGCGATGGACCTTCGATCACGTTCGTCAGGGTCAGTTCAAACCGGTCCTCGCGCTCCGGCGAGAGCTCAACCGCCATCACCTCGCTGGAGAGGTTCCCCGGCCCCTGCTCGTGCGATCGCTCGGTCTCATCGTGATCGAAGACCGCCTGCACGCGCACCCGGCCGCTCATCTCGCGCAGCGGGCGGGGAAAGACAAAGACGTTGTCATCGATCGTGACCGAATCCCCGGGGCCGAACTGCTTGACCGCGATCGACGCGACCGGCTGGGGAGACTCGTAGAACGGCGCGTTCATCGGTTGCCGGCGATCCCACATCCGCCCGCTTTCCGTGATCCAGAAGAGGATCACGCGGCCGTCGCGGGGTTGGACCTCCAGGTCCGAATCGAGTGTGACCACGTACTGATCGGACCGGGCGGTGGCGGCAAGCACGAGCAGAGTCAGCAGCAGGACGGTCGGTGCGCGCAACATAGGATTCTCTCCCGAATGGATGGATGGCCTGGCGGAATCAGCTTTTTCCGCGGACGGGGATTCTACCGGTCCGCTTGCTTTCGGTCGCCCGATGACCCGAGTGATCCGCAAGACCCGTCCGGCCGGCAACCGCCGCCCGGCCGGCACCGGATGTATGGTCCGATACAATGCTCGTGGCGCCGGTGCCCGGACCAGCTCGTGTCATGCGGACCGGCAGCCGATACGCTTTCTCTCCGGCCGGTAGGGAAACAGTTCCTGCTCATCGGCCGCCGATCACCGGAACGCTCTGAGGTTTCACCATCATGCGCTCATCCGTCTCCCGCCGCTGCCTGACGCTTTTTGCCCTGCTGGTCCTGAGCCAGCTGACCGGGTGCACGACGCGGTTCGTGCAGGACAAGCCGATCGTCTTCGAACCGGCCGGCGCGGTGGAGATCGATATCGAGTCCTTTGGCGGTGATGTGCGCATCCACGCTTCGAAGGAGAAATTCAGCGACATTCGCGTGGTGGCGCGCAAGGAAGCGGTTCACGGCTCATGGCGCGAGGATGAAGCCCGCGCTTCGCTCGAGGAGATCGACTACGAGGTGGAAATGGTCAGCGGCGAGATGGGGCCCCGGCTCCGGATCCGCACGCACACCACCCACGAGGAGGCGCACTACCAGCGGGTTCACCTCCGCATCACCCTGCCCGAGGCCGAGCATGTCACCATCCGCACCCGCAAGGGGTACGTCGAGGCCCGCGGCATTACCGGCCGCCTCGATGTGAGGACCTCGGAGAAGGGCGTTCGCGTGCTCACCAACCGTCCGATGACCCGCCCGGTGCGCATCGTGACCAGCGGCGGAGATATCGACTACCGCGTGCGCGGCGAATCACGCGGCCGGTTTGATGCCGAAACCATCGGCGGACAGATCATCCGGCGCGTGCGCTACGGCCAGTACGTTGCGGAAGCGGGCAGTTCCGCCCATCGCATGGTCGGCCGGCTCAACGACGGGGAGAACCCGGTCCTGCTCCGCACCTCCCACGCGGATATCCGCATCGCCGTGGTAGACAATCCCGAACAGGTCGGTCGTTTGATCGTCGATTGAATCTCCGAATCATGCCCCGCGAACTGCACGACCATTTCTTTCGTGAAGCCAAACGTGAGGGCTACCGGTCGCGGGCAGCGTACAAACTCATCGAGATCGATGATCGGCGTCACCTGTTGAAACGGGGGGACGCCGTCCTCGACTGCGGCGCGGCACCGGGGAGCTGGCTCCAGGTGGCGGCGGAGCGCGTCGGACCGAACGGCAGGGTCGTGGGCGTCGACCTGAAGCCGATTGACCCCGCCGGCCTCCCGCAGCAGGTGCGCCTGATCGAAGGTGACTTCACGACGATGGAGGCCAGCGAACTGCTGGGCGGGATTGATGCGTTCGGGGTCGTACTCTCGGACATGGCGCCCTCCACGACCGGCGATCGCACGATCGACCACCACGGTTCGGTGCGGCTCTGCCACGCCGTCATCGATCGTTGCGGCGAACTGCTCCAGCCCGGCGGGATGATCGCGCTGAAGGTGCTGGAAGGCGAGGCGTACCCCGATCTGATCGAACGCGCCCGGCACTTCTTTGGT
>SLDM01000147.1 GCA_007125255.1 Phycisphaerales bacterium | reverse complement strand
TGCCCCTCAGGGCACGTTCGCCTGCAACTTCCAGTCGGGATGATCGGCCTGGTTCGCCCAGCGGCGCATGTCGCGCAGATCCGTTTCGTTCAGCAGGTCAACGTGACCGTCCATGAAGGCGACGACCGCCCGGCCGCTGTGGCGCAGCGAGACGTTGCCGTACACCGAGGGTTCAAGTCCGGAGAAGTAGGGCTGATCCTCTGCGTCGGGCCAGGCGCCGGCATTCGTCACGTTGGAAAACCGGGGCGACCGGACGCGGAAGTTGCCTTCCACCACCGGGCCGGCGGGGCTGCCATCGACGAACTCGCGCCCGCGGGCCGAACAGAAGACCAGGAGCCGGTCGGGGGTTCGGATTTCGGACATCGTGGTCGCCCAGAACCGCCCGAAGACCTGGCTGGCGGTCGAGGTCGGATCGGTATTGGCATAGTTGCCAAGTGATGGGTCGAAGTCGCCGCCGAGCCATTGGCTGTTGAGTCCGAGCGCGGGATAGATCGAGGAGAGGTAGAGGTACGTGCCGTAGTTCTCGCTCTGAAACTCTTCGAGCTTGTTCCGAAGCTGATTCGTGTACAGGCCGCGGAAGTCATAATCGAAATAGGGGGCAAGCCGCCACGGGTACCGGCTGACGGTCCGTGCCGGATTCGGATTGCCGAAGCTCTGGCTCTGGGAGATCGGATGATCGTGCTGGTCGAACGCTTCGAACGCGCCGGGAGGTGAGAAGCCGGTGAGCAGCCGATCCCGGTTGGCGTTGGAGTAGGCGTGGTACGCGACCATCAGTGTCCGGGCCGCGTTGCTCTCGGTCGTGCGGTCGCCCGCGAGCCGGACGGCCCGCAGGCCGGGCAGCAGAATACCGATCAGCAATGTGATGATGCCGATCACGACGATCAGCTCCACGATCGTGAACCCGGCTCCTCGCGCGGGCGACCCCCGCCTCACCAGACGGGCTGGATCACTTAACTGGCTGTCATAGAGAGACTTCTGCATGTTCTTGCACCCACGGGGGAGGGTCGTGCGAATCACGTTCGGGCAGGAAAAACATCAAACGAAGTTGCATGAGCTCTGTTCTGCGATATGTTATCGTAACTGCGACTCAATCTCAAGTAGTGTCTTCCAGCCAGTTTCGTCCGCCCCGTGAAGGCCGGGAGTCTCGCCAACCAAGCAGTTCAGTAGCCCTTTCCGATAGCAGAGTTCAGCCATCACCCGCACCACCTGAGTTCCATTCGTCGAACAGGGAATCCCGGTTCATCAATTCGATGAGGCAATCATGAAGATGTTCACTTTCGCTCGATCGGCCGACTCCGCCCGGCGGCCGGCGGTTGGCATGGCCGGTGGGGGGACGATCGCGGCTCTGGTCCTGGGCGCCGCTCTGGGAATGGCACCGGCGGGGGGAACGGCTCTGGCAGGCGAGCCGATCAGCTTCGAAGCGCAGAAGCCGACACTCGACCGCTGGAACTATCCCTTCAATCAGACGCCCGGTACCCGGCCGCTCGCCAGTGTGTGGGGGGCGACCGTGCCGTCGGAACCGAACGGCTTCTCTTCGGATTTTGACAACCGTGATGCCCAGTTTCATGTCGGATTCGCCACCGGTGAAACCGTTCCCGCCGACCTGGGGCCGGGCGCCTACACCGTGACCGAAGCGGCGCTCACGGTCATGATCGGCACCAACAATACCTTCCGCTACGACCCGACCTTCAATCTCTGGCAGAGCTACCTTCCGCCGGATCACCCCGAGTACATTGCCGATCCGAACCAGGGGCGGCCGATGGAACTCTACGGCGTGGGCTTTCGCAACGGCTTTGACGCGCTCTCGTACACCGAGACCACGGCCTACTCCACGAGCGGTCCCTTCGGCAAGTTCGTGCGCACCACCTACGCGCTGGACTACGACGAAGACGGGCTTCCGCGTGACATCAGCAACAACATCGATGAGATGTTCGATCCCTTCCCGTTTGCCATCGGCGTGACCGGAACCGTCGCGCCCGGTGATCTGGTACCGGAGGGGACGACCTTCACCTTCACCATCGATGTGGAAGATGAGTTGATACAGAACTATCTGCGTGAAGGGCTGGATCTCGGCATCGTGCACTTCATGGTGGCATCGCTCCATCCGGCGTCGGAAGTTGATTTCACCGGCTCATTTCCCGAGATCGTGACCAAGGAGAACCTGTTCGTCGAACTGGGCCTGGCCAATGCGCCGCAGCTCTTTCTCACCGTCGAGATCACGGAAGACCAGGAGCCGGGGCCCCTGGGCGATCTGAACGGCGACGGTGTGGTCAACGTCTTTGACCTGTTGATCCTTCTCAACGCATGGGGTCCGTGCCCCGTTCCGAACGACTGTCCGGCGGATCTCAACGAGAGCGGCACGGTCAACGTCTTTGACCTGCTCATCCTGCTCGACAATTGGGGATAGATCAATTGCTGGGGTGGGGTTTGTGAGGTTTGTGGGGGGCATCCGTTCGCGAGGTGTGTCGCGATCACGAGTCCGTCTCACCTCAGGGCCCGGCGCGTGCCGGTAACCCGAATGCCCGCTTCCCACCGCTCAATCGCCACGAAGAACTTTTACCTCATCACGCATGAACCTGTAAGGAGAAAGAACCATGCGACCCCAGCACGCTCTGATCG
>SLDM01000161.1 GCA_007125255.1 Phycisphaerales bacterium | reverse complement strand
TTCGTCCCTTCACCTGATCGTCCTTCCATCTCGCACGGCCGACTCGCTCCGCTCGCTGGCCGTGGCACCCCGCGGCGTCACTCCCCTCGCCCCTTTGTCATTTCGTCCCTTCACCTGATCGTCCTTCCATCTCGCACGGCCGACTCGCTTCGCCCCTCTGGCCGGGCCCCGCGTTCAGGAAAAAATGAGAAAAGGTGCTCCACTTCACGCTGCCCACACGGGATAATGGTGTCGGGAGGCTCGCCGGTGATGGATATCGATCGGGGCAGACTGACCACGCTGTTGACCCGGGCGCGGACCGAACAGGACGCCGCGGCCACGTTGCTGCACGAGGTTTATGAAGAGCTGCGCCGGCTGGCCCAAAGCTATTTTCAGCGCCTGCCTCCCAACCACACCCTCCAGCCGACCGCGCTCGTCAACGAGGCGTTTCTCAAACTGATGAAGGCCGAGGACCTCGAGCCGCGCGATCGTGAGCACTTCTTTGCGCTGCTCGCCGGCGCGATGCGGCAGATCCTGACCGACCACGCCCGTCGCCGCAACGCCGGGAAGCGCGGTGGGGACAATGGGAATCGTGACGGGAAGCGCATCACCCTCTCCGGTCTGGGCGACCCCGCCGGAGGCGTCGACCCCATCGATCTGCTCGCGCTTGACGATGCACTGCGCTGGCTCGGCGAGCGGGATGAACGCAAAGCCCGCGTGGTGGAACTTCGGCTTTTCGGCGGGCTGAGCTGCGCGCAGATCGCCGGAATGCTTGGTCTCGCGCCGCGCACGATTGAAGCGGACTGGTTCGCCGCCCGCGCCTGGCTGCAAAGGGAGTTGAGCGATGAGCACGCGTGAACCGGATGTGCTGAGCGAAGCCATGCGGATTTTCGCCGACCTCTACGATCGCCCGCCCGGGGAGCGGCAGGCGGAGCTTGAGGAGCGGTGCGCCGGTCGCCCGGACCTGCGGCGGGAAGTCGAGTCCCTTCTCCGGCAGCACGACGAGCCGAGAGTACTGCGCGAAGAGGAGCTGGAGAAGTGCCTGCAGGATGCGATTCAATCCGCTTCCGGCCGGCCCGTCGGGGGCGGAGCCATGGAAACACCATCGATCGCGCGGATCGGACGGTACCGGATCATCCGTCAGATCGGCGCGGGTGGTATGGGCGCGGTGTACGAGGCGGAACAGGAGCGGCCGCGCCGGCGCGTCGCGATCAAGCTCATTCGCCCCGGCTGGGTGACCGACGCGCTGCTGAAGCGCTTCGAACGTGAAGCGCACGTGCTCGGCCAGCTCGACCATCCCGGTATCGCGCGGATCTACGAAGCGGACACCGCTGAAGCGCAGGACGATCAGGGCCGCTCGCTCGGCCGGCAGCCGTTCTTTGCGATGGAGCTCGTGCACGGCCACTCACTGCATGAGCATCTGGAGCGAACTCGGCCGAGCACACCGGAGCGGCTCGACCTCGTGAGACGGATCGCCGAAGCCGTTCACCACGCGCACCAGAAGGGCATCGTGCACCGCGACCTCAAGCCGAGCAACATCGTTGTGACCAGAGAGGGCCGGCCGAAGATTCTTGATTTCGGCGTGGCGCGGCTGACCGAGCACGATGCGCAGGTCACGACGCTGCAGACACGATCTGGAGAACTTGTCGGTACGCTCGCGTACATGAGCCCGGAACAGGTCGCGGGGGATTCCCGCTCTGTCGACACCCGCGCGGATGTCTACGCGCTCGGTGTGATCCTGTACGAAGTGCTCAGCGAACGCCTTCCGCTGGATGTCACCCGGTGCTCACTTCCGGAGGCGACGCGCCTGATTCGCGATGTCGACCCGCCGCGCCTCAGTTCAATCAATACACGCTTTCGCGGCGATATCGACACGATCGTCAGCAAGGCCATCGAAAAGGAGATTGACCGGCGCTACGCATCCGCCTCGGCGCTCGCGGCGGATCTTCTGCGCACGTTGCGTGATGAACCAATCGCCGCCCGCCCGCCGAGCTCGGCGTACCAGCTGCGAAAGTTCGCCCGCAGAAACCGCGTGATGGTGGCGGGGGTCCTGGCGACGATTCTCGCGCTCGTGATCGGGCTGATCGGTACGGCCTACTTCGCGGCCGGTCTGTCACAACAACTTGAAGAAACCGAACGGCAGCGGGCGCTGGCCGAGCAGCGCTTCGAGGATGTGCGCGAGCTTGCCAATACGTTCCTGTTCGAAGTGGACGAACGGATCCGCGAGGTCCCGGGCACGACCGCCGCCCGCGAAACGCTGGTCAGTACCGGACTTTCGTACCTCGATGCGCTGGTGGAGCAGGCGGCGGGCGATTCCGATCTGCTTCTTGAACTCGCGGTCGCGTACCGTCGGCTGGGTGATATCCAGGGTTCACCGTCGCTTCCCAATCTGGGTGACATGGCCGGCGCGGTGCAGAACTACCGCCGCAGCGTGGAACTGCTCGAAACGATTTACCGGGAACATGCTGAGGACGAGCGCGTCCTGGGCCATCTGACCAGCAGCACCAATTCGCTCGGGCACGTTCATCTCGCCCGGGGCGATCGTGAGGCGGCGCTGGAGCGGTACCATGTCACCTACGACCGGCTTCAATCCTTCCGGGAGAGGACCGGCGAATGGACGAACGCGAAGGAAGGCGATGCGGCG
>SLDM01000195.1 GCA_007125255.1 Phycisphaerales bacterium | reverse complement strand
ATCCCAGAACTCGATCCGACCGGAATATTCGAGGTAGAGCAGGATCAGCGCGATGATCGTGGCGGTATTGCCGACGATCGCCGTGGTTCGAATCAGCCAGGCCGGGCCGCGGAATTCCATGACGGGATTATCGGCGAATCGCCCACGTCCGGTTCACGATCAGCCTGCCGAATCACTCATCTGCTTCCGCTTCATCCGGCTCTCCTTCCGCCCTGATCTCACGGATCTCCTGTTCAATCTTCATCTTTTGACTCAAACTGAGCGGTTTTATGCGGCCATGAGGTATGGCTCCAGTTTATCTCGTATCCTCCGATTCTTTGGTCCCTTGAGCAGACGCCTGATCTGATCACGTCGGACCGAGTGACGCAGCGACTCGAGGCGGATGCTCATCGGTGGCAGTGCAACCTCTTGATGGGCCGTCCTGGCTTGTTCATCCATGCACTCCATTGCATGGCGGGTCAGCAGTTGATGGGCCAGGGCACACAGATGCAGGTGGCGGACGATCGCTTGTTCGTCCAACATCTGATACTCGCCCAGGCCCAGGTTGGACCGCAGCTCCTTGAACATCACCTCGATATCCCAACGCTTCTCGTATACCGACACAATCGAACGCGCGTTCATCTTCGCGTTCGTGGCAAAGACCACGGTGCTCTTCCACGGATCACCCGGACGCTTGCACACCACCAGACGCGTCCAGCCCACCTTCGACAGCCGACCGTCGACGCTTGCAATCCGCATCCACCTCACACCCCGCGCCCGTGGCATCTTCACGCTTTGCCCCTTGGAACGTAGCCAACCCGGGGCGATCGTGCCGAGTTTGCCCTTCTTACCGCTCGGGCGAATGAACGTTCGATTGCGCGCGGCCACGCTGAACCAGTGAAAGCCCTTCTTCTCGCAGGCTTTCGTGACACCCGGACACAGGTAGTACGAATCAAACAGCACGCGAACCTTCAGCCGCCACGGCAGCTGGAACTGCTCGATGAGCCGCGCCGCGATCTGGGTTGACTTCAGATAGCTCTGCCCCGCATCACGCTTCGGCCGCCACAGGACGATCTGCCACGGCAGCACCACGCCGCGGAAGCGGACTGCCGCGACAACCCAGACGTGACCCTGAACGTACCGTTGATGGGCGTGATCCCAGATCTTCTTCACGCAGGCCATCTGCCGGCCCCGTTTGGCGATGCGGGTGTCGTCGATGAGCAGTTCGATCGTTTCCCCGGCCTGCGGCTTCATCCAGCGCAGATTCGCAAGCACTTGATCGTCAAGGGATTGCGCCGCATCCCAGTTGCTCTCGCGCAGGAACGCGCCCAGACGCGTGCGGTGTCGGCCGTCCTTGATCATCGCCGCGAGGTGAAAGAGCTTGCTGGCTCGCGACCCGACGGCCATGGCCAGAACCATTGACCAGAGATGCCGTTGCTGGGGAACGGTCAGTCGATCGAGGACACCGGAGAACGCGGACTGGACAAATCGCGGGCAACGGTCGATCATCATCACTGGCCCTTTCTGTGATGGTCGATGTTGAAGTTTTCAATCAACACCTACATCGACCGGAGAGGGCCATTTTTTTTAAACCCGGCAGGCCGAGCGACGCAAAACCGCTCAGTTTGAGTTTTGAATCATGCGCTGCGGCTGATCGGCTTGTGGAATCTGAACCTCGATCTCAGTCTCCGTGGATGACTTCATCGTCCCGATCGGCATCGGCCGCGCATCACGGAAGGCGAACTTCCCTCCGCCGCTACCTTCCATCGACTTCAGCGTCATCTCCATCCCGCGAGGAAGATCCGGATTCTCCAGTGACTGCTCCTTCGCATGCATGGTCAGCTCGGAGCTGAGATGAAAACTGGCTTCAGTCAGGTCCGTCAGCGTGATGATCTGGACCATGTCCATCTTGATGCCCTGGAACACGATCGTTGATTCAGATTTCCATTTCGCTCCGGCGCCGACCGGCTCCTCCGGCAGCGGCATGCTGTTCTGTTCGAATGCGCCGGGCAGTCCCTGCAGAATCTGCTGTACCGTCGGGTCGCCCACCTCGACGGCTCCCAGCTCGAACGACCGAATGATGCCGCGGTCCGTCGTCGCCACCTTCACCTCCACACCGACCATCGATTGCATCGATTGCTCCATCATGCGGCGCATGTTCGGATCAACGCCGGGCTCTTCCTTGACGCTGACCTTCTCATACGTGCCGGTGTAGTGAATCGTGCCCTCCTCATCCACCTGATCGACCTCGGCGGTGAATTGGAACTCCGTCACCGGCATCGGCATCGACGGCATGTTCCTGCCGTTCATCGTCTGCTCCATCTGCATGCGCTGGCTGAAGATGACGCGCTGGGTAGTACCCGGAGCCGCGGTCAATCGCAGCGCCCGCCGCGGCTCCACCCCGGCTTCGATGAGCGTGACCGTCGCTCCGGCGGACTTGTCCCGCGCATCCGCCGCCGCTGTCGATCCGGTGATTGCCGATGGCAGCAGGGCCAGCAGTGCGATCAACACCGGGGGGACTATCTGGGGCAACATCGGGGAACAGTGTCGGGTCGTCTTCATATTCATCTCCAGTTTCGGTGCTCTCATGCCAGGAGCGAAAACAGTCGCGCCCCGGGCAATCATCGAAACGCGATGCCCGGCTCT
>SLDM01000383.1 GCA_007125255.1 Phycisphaerales bacterium | reverse complement strand
TCCTGCTGGCGTGCTGCCTTCCACGCCGAGGCGAAAGTCGCCACCGCCGTATGCAATCGACTCTTGACCGTTCCCAACGGAATCTCCAGAACCTCCGCGATCTGCTGGTAACTCATCTTCTGGAAGTAGCTCAGCAGCAGAATCTCACGCAGATGTGAGGGCATCTCGTCCACCACCTGCTTGACCAGACGACTGCGTTCAGCGTCCAGCACCGGGGCATCCGGGCTCGGCAAATCCGCTTCCATCAGATCCACGAATTGCTGACCGTCCTCGTCATCACTCACCTGCGCCGACAGCGACATCGTCCTGCGGCGGTTGTGTTTCCGGTGGTAATCCCGCGCCTTGTTCGCCGCGATCGTAAACAGCCACGGCTTGAACCGCCGGCTGGTATCGAACGTTTCCGCCGACTGATGGACCTGCAGGAACGTCTCCTGAAACACATCCTCCGCCGCGGCGCGCGAGCCGAGGAACCGGGTCAGGAAGTGAACCAGCTCCTGGCTGTATCGGCCGAGCAGTTCCTTGAACGCCTCCCGGTCGCCGTCCAGGTAGTCCTGAAGCAGATTTTCGTCGGTACGTTCGGCCATGGACTTCCGTGCATCCCGCCCAGCAGTCTCGGCCGACACTGCTCCGGCCGCCGCGCGACCACCGCGCGCCAAGTCCATTCTAGGCAAATCGTGCCGACCGAACCGGCCGATGCCCGTCAATCGACCGAACGGACTCAGGGCGCCGAGATGAAGGGGCAGAAGACTCATGACCGCCGTTTCTACGACCGGACTTGCCCTTGGGATCGCGGTTTCTACTATGTGTTTCACGAGTTTGTGTTCACCAGCCGGCCGGTCCCCCCGGCGGCTGTTTTCCTCCGATTGAAAGTCCGACAAGAATGGCCGTACCGATCTCTCAGATGTGGACCGTCGCCAGCTACGTCCTCAAACAGCGGCTCAAGGGCCGAAAACGCTACCCGCTGGTCCTCATGCTCGAACCGCTCTTCCGGTGCAATCTCGCCTGCGCGGGCTGCGGCAAGATCCAGTACCCCGCCCATATCCTCAAGAAGGACCTCCCCCTCGAAGACGCCCTCAAGGCCGTCGATGAGTGTGACGCCCCGATGGTCTCCATCCCCGGCGGGGAGCCGCTGCTCTATCCCCACATCCGCGAGCTTGTCGATGAGCTCGTCAGGCGGAAGAAGTACATCTACCTCTGCTCCAACGCCATCCTGCTCAAGGAAAAGCTCGAAGCCGGCTGGTTCAAGCCGAGCAAGTACCTGACTTTTTCCATCCATATGGACGGCCAGCAGGAGCACCACGACTTCGCCGTCTGCCGCGAGGGCACCTACGACAAGGCGATCGCCGGCATCCGCAAGGCCGTCGACATGGGCTTCCGCGTCACCACAAACACCACCCTCTTCGAAGGCGCCGACCCCAACTCCGTGCGCCAGTTCTTCGACGAGATGATGGAGCTCGGCGTGGAAGGCATGATGATCAGCCCCGGCTACGCCTACGACAAGGCGCCCGATCAGCAATCCTTCCTCCAGCGCAAGGAAACCAACGAGCTCTTCGAGATGATTCTCTCGAATCGCAAGGACGGCAAGCGCAAGTGGGTCTTCAACCAGTCGCCGCTCTTCCTTGAGTTCCTCATGGGTCAGCGCGAGTACGACTGCACGCCGTGGGGCAACCCGACCTACAACATCTTCGGCTGGCAGAAGCCGTGCTATCTGCTGCAGGAAGGGTACGCCGACACCTTCCAGGAACTGATGGACGAGACCGAATGGGAGAACTACGGCCACCAGTCTGGCAACCCGAAGTGCGCCAACTGCATGGTCCACTCCGGCTACGAAGCCACCGCGGTCGATCACACTTTCAGTTCATTCGGCGGCATGTGGGGCACGATCAAGGCGATGGTCTTCAACACCTACGCCAACCCCGGCGCGGCGAAGAAACTGAAGGACGAAGAGAAGAAACCCCACGGCCCGCTGGCGCGGCTGGTCGAGCTCGGTTTCGCGGACGATGTGAAACAGAAAAAGGCGGGGTGAGGCCGTCATCGGCACCTGCTTGCCCGTCTGTGTGATGGGCGGCCCCTTCCCCCGCTACCATGTCCCGATGATGACCGATCTCAAGCCGACACCGGATGCATTGGGTGAGTTGATCGATTCACTCTGGGATTACCGCGACCCCGTCGGCAGCGGACGGCGATTCGCGGAGGCGGTCGACGGTGAGGCCGACCCCGCCCGGCGGCTCGTGCTCATGACGCAACACGCCCGGGCCCTCGGACTCGAGCGACGGTTCGGCGACGCGCACGCCCTGCTCGACCGGGTGGAACAGGAACAGGCCGCAGGGCAGTCTGCAAACGATGACCGGTTCGGCGCAGCGGAGCCGTGGCAGCTGATCGAGCGCGGCCGGGTCTTCAATTCCGCCGGTGACCGGGATTCAGCGCAGCCGCTCTTTGAGCGTGCGTGGCAGCTCGCGACCGCGCGCGGGTGGGATGCGCTCGCCGTCGATGCCGCGCACATGCTCGCCATCGTCACCGACGGGGACACCGCCGTCACGTGGAATGTGACCGCGCTCGAACACGCCGAGCAATCGAGCGATGAGCGGGCCCGCCGCTGGCGGGCGTCGCTGCTGAACAACCTCGGCTGGA
>SLDM01000290.1 GCA_007125255.1 Phycisphaerales bacterium | reverse complement strand
TTTCCTGCCAGATCGAGAGGGCGGCATTGCCGTCGGTCGCGCGGCCGGTGGCCGCGCCTTCGGCCCGCATGGCCAGTTCCATGCTGGCGAGAATGTCCTCATCGTCATCCACGATGAGCACCGAGCGATCCTGGAGGCGTGTTACGCTCATATCACTATCTCCCTGTCGACTTCCGTCGACCTCTACTCCTGTCGACTCCCGTCGCGTCCCGTCGGTGGCTCCGGCCCGGGCCGCTGGATCGACTCTATCCGCCGCGTGGCCGGCCGGGCGACAGTGTACCCGCGGGGCGGCGGACCGCCCGGTGACGTTGAGGATTCCTTTCGGGAACCTTACGATCCCCGCATGCAGCAGGTTCCCCCCAACCGCTCGGGCACGTTTCCGGTCGACCGGTCGCGCTGGCCCGTTCTCATGCTGGTGAGTCTCCTCGGCCTGCTGGTGCCGGCGCCGGCCGCCGTCGCGCAGCAGGATTTTACGCTGACCGAGGATGATCTCTGGACGGCCGCGGAGGATGTCGACCCGGAGTCCCCCGAGGGCCAGCTGATCGAGGCGCGTCGGGCGCTGGCCGATCAGGATTACACCCGGGCGGAGAACCTGGCGACCCGGTGGCTCGACCGGCATCGGCGGCACCCCTTGCGCCCGGAGGCGTATCTCATTCGTGCGGACGCCAGGAAGTTCCGCGGCGATGAGTACCAGGCGCTGTTCGACTATGAATACATCGCGCGGATCTATCCCGGAAGTGATGCCTTCATCGTTGCCCTGGAACGCGAGTTTGAGATCGCCCGTCAGTACGCCCAGGGGATGCGCCGCAAACTCTGGGGCATGCGGATCGTCGACGCCTCCGAGGAAGCCCAGGAACTGCTGATCCGTGTTCAGGAACGCCTGCCCGGGAGCCGGCTCGCCGAGAAGGCGGGGATGGAACTGGCGGACTTCTACTTCCGGCGCGGCGACATGGCGCTGGCGGCGGAGGCGTACGATCTGTTCACGATCAACTATCCGAATTCCGAACAGATCTCCAAGGCGCGGCGGCGGTTGATCTACGCGCACCTCTCCTCTTTCAAGGGGCCGGAATACGACGCGGCGGGACTGCACGAAGCGCGGATCAAGCTGCAGGAACTGAAGGCCGTCGAGCCGAGAACGGCCGAGATCGTCGGTGCCGACGCCCTGCTGATCCGGATCGATGAATCCGACGCCGCCAAGCTGCTGGAGAATGCCCGCTGGTACCGGAGCACCGGCGACCTGATCTCCGCGGAGCTGACCATTCGGCGTCTGGTCGATCGCTATCCGACCACCCGGGCGACCGCGCAGGCGATGACGCTGATCGAGCGGATCAAGCCCGACCTGCCCGCGCGAACGCGCGAGCAGATGCCCGACTACGAACTGATCCGGGAGGGCAACCGGATCGCGCGCGAGGCGGCGGGGCTGGACGAGCGGGACGAGGACGACGGGGGGGCATCATGATGCGCAGCGGTTTTTCGTACTTCTTTTCGTCCTTCCCGTCGGCCTGCCGGTCCGGTCGGGCCTGGATGGTCGGAGCGGCGATCGTGATCGGTCTCTCGATGACCGGCGGCTGCGCGAACGATCCGACCCAGGGGTATTCCTCGGAGTCGATTTTCCGCGCTGACGTCGCCACGGTGAGCGTGCCGATCTTTGAGAACAACACTTTTCATCGCCAGGTGGAACTGGATCTGACCGAGTCGATCGTGAAAGAGATCGAGCGGCGCACGCCCTACAAGGTCACCAACCAGCGGCGGGCCGATACGATTCTCACCGGTACCATCCGGCGGGTGGAACTGGATCAGCTGACCCGATCGCGCCAGACCGGACTCGCCGAGGAGATGGTGCTCAGCGTGACCGTTGATTTTGAGTGGCGTGATCTGCGGACCAATCGACTGCTGGTGCGGCGGGAGTCATTCACCTCCCACGGGCTCTTCGTGCCGTCCGGTCCGACCGGGGAACCGATTGAACTCGGTCAACTGGCCACCGTACAGAAGATGGCCCGCGACATTGTCGATGAAATGCAGTCCGAATGGTGAAAATCCGCCACCGGTCACGCCCGGAGTGCCCGTGAAGCGGCCGATGCGCTACCATACTTTGCTGTCCTGAGCACTATCGGCCCAGGGGCCGATGAATGACCCGAGAGATATTGCCCCGCATGCGATCTGACCTTTCTATCCACCAGCAGCACGACCCCAAGCCACCTTCACCCGATTCCAACGGTCAGCCGCCGCGCGATTCGAATCCATCGGGCAAGGAAGGCCCGGACGGCCAGCCGCCCAACGCGCCGCCCCCGGTCAAGTTCAACCGCAGCATCATGACCTGGGTCATGATCGTCGCGCTGATGATCCTCGTGTTCGTGGTGTTTTCCGGCGATCGACGCGGCACGGAACTGGAAACCTGGCAGGAGTTCGTCCGCTACGTCGAACAGGGACAGATCAAGGACAACCGGGTTTCCATCAAGACCGATCGCGTGGAGGCGGTGGTCAAGCCCGGGGCGGGCAGTTTCCCGCCCACGGAAGAGGGCACGCCGGTCTGGGTCAAGATCGACGGCGAAAGCCGCCACCTGTTCATCACCGAACTGCGGGAACTGGGGACGAGCTTTTCCGCGGACACCAGAAGCAATCCCTGGTTCATGA
>SLDM01000504.1 GCA_007125255.1 Phycisphaerales bacterium | reverse complement strand
TGCGGTCGGCGCGGGCGTGGGTCATGCCGCGCCACCACTCGCCGGCGAGGCGCTCCGGACCGTGGGCGCTGAGGAGCGATCGGCCAGCGCCGCGCCAGCGCATCCAGATCGGCGGGCCGTCCGGCGGGCCATCTGATGCCCCTCCCAACGCCCCCCCCAAAGTGAGCGCCATGACCTCGATCGGCTCCGGCTCGGCGAGCAGGATCGACGGCCGATCGACTTCGGCCACGGCGGCCCGCACTTCTCTTCGCGCCGGATGACGATCCATCGCGGACGTTCGCCGCGCGACCCGTTCCGGCCGGTGTGATTCGTTCACCTGCACCACGAGGACGCGCTCATGGCCAAGGCGGTGGCAGAGCGTGTCGATCAACATCCCGGCGCCGTGATCTTCTCCTCTGCCCTCATTCGGTGAAGCCGGCGCGAATGAGGAAGCGGCCTGCCGGTGGGCGACTCTTTCCGTACGAAGAGCCCGAAGGAGCAACGCCTCGATACCGAAGCCCATGTTGGCCGCTTCGATCTTCGGCTTGAGAAGCGACCAGAGGTGCGCCGGGTCGCGGCCGGGATGGCTCAAGCGCAGTTCGAGCGTGAGTGGCGCCAGATCACTGCGCTTCAGGATCAGGCGCAGGTGGGTGACGCCGATCTCCTGCTGGATGAGTTCATCGGTCAGGTTCGTGATCAGTTCCCGGGAGGCGACCAGGATCGCTTCGAGCTTCCTGACCGGCCCCTGGAACTCCCGTTCACCCACGACCGGCTCGCGCGGCCGGATCGGTTCGATGACTTCCGCGCTCCGGCCGAGCGCCTGATCGATTCGCTTCAGCAGCAGTGGATCAAACCGCGTCGCCAGCTCCAGGCGCGGGATGGTGAGCAACTGATCGATCCGGTCGACATTGACTTCATGGAGACCGCGGCAAATCTCTTCATCGAGACGGAGTGACTCGATCGGCAGCGGACCGATGGCATCACCTTCTTCGCCGGGTGGGATCACGGTTTGACTCGATTCCCCGTACCGCGCGACCGCCCAGGCGCAGCCGATCGTCGAAGCGCAGGCGAGACGGACGTGAAGGTGAACACGTGAGAACGCTTCCGCAAGCCGATCGAGCAGTGCCGGCTCACTGCCGTAGAGACGCTGACATCCGGTCACATCGAGCAGCAGGCCGTCCGGCGGATCGGCCGCGACGAGCGGCGTGAAGCGGATCGCCCAGTTGGCCAGTCTGTTGAGGGCCGCTTCATCCCGCGCCGGTTCGTGCGGCTCGACGATCAGGTGATCTCCCTGTCCCCCCGCCAATCCCGCCGGCCCCCCCGGTATCAGCGCCCGGGCATGGGCAAGCGACATGCCCGGCACCACGCCGTGCTTCGCGCACTGGGCGCACCGCGCCGCGACGAACTGGGCGCTCGCCTTCCGGCCGGTGAGGATCACCCCGCCACGGCGGATTGGCACCATCGGCTCACCCCGTCTGGCGGATGGGTTCGGGCCGCTGCGCGATCGTCGAACCCGCCTCAGGACGCGATCGATCGGCCACATCGGCAGGTGCGCGGAGACAATGCGTCGCATGGTCGTGTTCCACAATGAGCTTTGCGCAAGCGTCCATGCGGCCACCGCGCTGCACACCTTTGCAGCGCACGAGTTCGATCTCCCACCGTGGCGATGCGTTCGGCGAAAGCGCGGGCTGAATCCGCCATCGCCGCGCTGCTGCGGTGTGCTGCCTGCGTTCACGCCACGGCCGGGCGAACAGGGCCACGGCATCACCCGATTCGGCGGCTAGTTGCAATCGCCGCGAGTGCGCCATCCCCATTCCGCTCACGTCCGCGATGACCGCCGCAACCGATGGACTGCGCAGAGAGAGAGCGATCGCCCACAGCCGGTCATCCAGCGTGGGCGGGTCAATCAGGAGAGAGCGGTTCAGGAGATCGTGGCCACATGGTGCCGACGGCCGCACGAGCAGATGCGGCTGCGGCCAGACGCGCCGGCCGATCCAGACCAGCCGGCCACCGGATGAGTTCTCCCGCGCTGCGATCGCGGCAAGATGAGTAAAGACCAGAATCGGCGCCGTCCACGGCCGGCCGTCCTCTTCATCATCCCCGCCGCACAACCACTCATGCAGCATGCCGCGCTCCAGCCGATCGAGCGGCCGCGGCAACCCGGGCCGCACCGCCTCGGCGCGACCGCCGCAGGCGTCGGCACCTCGGCCTTCCACTTGCTCGATCCGCTCCAGAAGTGCCGCCAGGTCATTCGCGGGCGTCTTTCCGCCGGCCATCTTCCTCGGTGCCATATCCTCCATGCCAGCAGGATAGGTATCCGTTAGGGTTCTGGTCAAGGGGATTCAGGTGGGTTTCATGTGGAATGCTCTCGCCCCGGACCCGCATCGACTGACCAGATGACCTCTTCAAACTGGCACTTTGCGCACGAGCGGGCGTATTTCGGCCCGGCCTTGCTGATGCGCACGGTCTTTCCCCGTTTGCCCTCGGCTCCACACTTCGAGCAGATCGCCGGCATTGAGGTGTTGGTATTGCAATCGTGACACGACCAGTAGTAACCGTACTTGCCCCATTTGGCCGTTAGCGAAGAGCTGCCGCAGGAATGGCAAGCAGCCCCATTCGTTGGTTGGGCTGATGACGGTTGCTCCGGTGAAGGCTTG
>SLDM01000450.1 GCA_007125255.1 Phycisphaerales bacterium | reverse complement strand
GTTTGATTTTCGCGTCGTGCTCCACCACGTCAGCGACGGCTGGGCGGTCGCCGATGAGATTGCCGCCGCGGGCGTGCCGAGCTCGATCATTCTGATCGACGCGCCGGGGGGCAAGCTCGAGGCGAAGCACCTCATTCTCGAAACCGCCGGCATCATGGAAAAAGCTGGCGCGAAGATCGCGTTTCATACCGACGACTACATTACCGACTCACGCCTGTTTTTCCGCATGGCGGCCCTGGGGGTGCGCGGCGGCATGAGCCGCGAGGGAGCGCTGCGGGCGCTCACGATCAACGGCGCGAAGATGATGGACCTTCAGGATCGCATCGGCTCGCTCGAGCCGGGCAAGGATGCGGATTTCATCGTGCTCGACGGCGATCCGCTGAGCCTCTACACGAAGGTGCTCGAAACGTGGGTCGAAGGTGAACGGGTGTTCGACCGGTCGGATGAGAAGGATCATCTCCACGCGGTAGGCGGGTATGGCGCGGGCTACGACCAGATGCCGTATTTCTGCTGTTTCCAGCAGTACATGTCAGGGCAGATTCAGCAGCAGCAATCGGGAGCTCAGCAATGAGACAGATCCTATGGCGAAACGGCGAATCCGGGGTGCGGCGCAGGGGCGGTCCGGGGGTCTTCCTGCTCCTGGCGATGCTCCTCTCCGGAGTGTTGGCCGGTGACCTTCACGCGCAGGTCGCGGTGCGCGGCGACGTGATCTACACGATGGCGGGGGATCCGATCGAGAACGGCGTCGTCGTGATCACCGACGGCCGGATCGCGGCGGTCGGTCCGGCCGCTGCCGTTGCGATACCCGATGGGTACCGGGTCATGGAAGCCGCGGTCGTCACGCCGGGGCTGATCGACGCCCGCGCCACCGTCGGGCTCACCGGGATCTACAACATTCCCCACGATCAGGATCAGATCGAACGCTCTTCGCCCATGCAGCCGGAACTGCGGGCGATCGATGCCTACAACGCGCGGGAGAAGCTGATCGAATACACGCGCAGTTACGGCATCACGACCGTGCACACCGGCCACGCCCCGGGTGAGCTCATCAGCGGGCAGACGATGATCGTCAAGCTGCGCGGCAATACCGTCGAGGCGGCGCTGGTCCGGGAAGCGGCCGCAATCGCCGCGACGTTCGGTCCCGGGGCGCACCGTTCGGGCAGTTCACCCGGCACGCGCGGCAAGACGATGGCGATGATCCGCCAGGAACTGATCCGCGCCCGGGAGTATCAGCGCGGACGGTCCGCTGCGGCCGAAGCGAATGGCGAAGACGATGAAGAGGATGGGAAGCTCGAGGAAGAGGCGGCCGCGCTCGATGAGCACGGTGAGGATGCCGATTCCTCGCCGCGCGGTTCGGGGGGAAGAAGTCTGCGCATGGAAGCGCTCGGCCGGGTTCTGGATCGTGAGCTGCCCCTGCTGATCACCGCGCACCGCGCCCAGGACATAGCCAGCGCGCTGCGCCTGGGGCGGGAGTTCGAGATTCGCATCTGGCTCGACGGCGCGGCGGAGGCGTATCTGCTGACCGAGGAGATCCGGGCCGCGGAGATCCCGGTGCTGCTTCACGCGCCGATGGTCCGCGCGGTGGGGGAGCGGCAGAATCTGAGCTTCGAAACCGCCGCGCGCCTGCGCGATGCGGGCATTCCCGTCGCGATTCAAAGCGGGTACGAGGGGTACGTGCCGAAGGTGCGCATCGTGCTCTTTGAGGCGGCGATCGCGGCGGCGCACGGGCTCGGTCTTTCCGGCGCCCTGGAGACGATTACCATCGAGGCGGCCCGCATTCTCGGTATCGATGATCGCGTCGGTTCGATCGAGGTCGGCAAGGATGGCGACCTGGCCCTCTACACCGGCGATCCTTTCGAGTACACGACGCACTGTATCGGTGTCATCATAGAGGGTGAAGTCGTGAGCGATGAGCCGCGCTGACTGATGGCGATGATCAACCGGCAAGCCGGTTCAGCCAAGCATCCGCAGTTCATCCCGCAGGATGGCGGCCAGCTCGTAGTTTTCCGCGTCCAGCGCCGCCCGGAGGCGTTCGAGCAATTCCTCGCGCTGGCTTGAAGGAAGCTTCGGCACGAGGACATCGCGCATGCCGCGGAGCAACTGCACTTCGTTGGAGCTCTCAAACGCCTCGGCCGCTCCCGCTTCCTGGAAGACCGCCCGCAGCTCTTCAAGGCCGTGATCGAGCGCGCGCAGCGCGTCTCGCGGCTGTTCCGCACCGAGGGCGATCTCGGCTTCACTCCGGCAGCGCATGGTGATCAGCTGGGGACGAAACTGTTCCAGGACATGCCGATCCAGCTCGCTCTGGCCGAATTCCCGGCAGAGATCGAAGAGCTCGAGATTCCGGCGCGTGTCGCGGATCACCCGTTGAAAGTCGCGCAGCGCGAACAGGGCCACGTAGCGGTGGTAGTACTGCACGGCCTCTTCGCGGAGATCGCTGCATTCTTCCGAACTGAGCACGAAGCCGACCGAGGATCCGTTCTCCTGGACATACTTCACCAGCCGGGCCTTCTGATGATCCAGCAGGGATTCGCACTCGCGCGGACGGCGACCATCGGGACGGCCGTCGATCTCCATCTGCAGCACACCGAGGTCGATGCGGACCTGCACCTTGTCGCGACCGTCCTGTCCGGTAATCGT
>SLDM01000258.1 GCA_007125255.1 Phycisphaerales bacterium | reverse complement strand
ATCGCGTGATCGATGACGGGGCATCGTTGGTGTGCAGTGTCGAGAGCACGAGGTGACCGGTCAGCGCGGCCTGGACCGCGGTGGTGGCGGTCTCCATGTCTCGGATTTCGCCGACCATGATCACATCCGGATCCTGGCGCAGCAGCGCCTTGAGCGCCTTCGCGAACGTCATGCCGATGCGCTCATGCGTCTGGATCTGCGTGATGCTTCCCAGGTTGTATTCGACCGGATCCTCCACGGTGGAGACATTGAGTTTGCGCAGGTCCATCTGCTTGATGGACGCATAGAGCGTCGTCGTCTTTCCCGAACCGGTCGGGCCGGTGACGAGAATGATGCCGTGCGGCTGAGCAATCTGGTTCTTCCAGATGGTGAGCGTATCCTCACCGAAGCCGAGTTCGTCGAGCGTGACGTTGATCGATCGTGTGTCAAGAATACGCATGACCGTTTTTTCACCGTACGGTGTGGGCACGGTCGAAACGCGCAGGTCGAGCTTGCGATTCTGGATATTCACGCGGATGCGTCCGTCCTGAGGGAGGCGTCGTTCCGCGATATCAAGGTTCGCCATGATCTTGAGTCGGCTTGTGAGCGCGGCGTGCATCTTCTTGGGCGGATGCATCATCTCGAACATGACGCCGTCGATCCGGAAGCGCACCGTCAGCGTCTTCTCGCCGGGTTCGATGTGAATGTCCGAGGCGCCTTCCTTGACCGCCGTCTGAATGATGTGGTTGACGTAGCGGACGACCGGAGAGGACTCGGCATCGGAGACATCCGCATCCTGAACCTCTTCCTTGACGAGTTCGACGTCTTCCTCATCTACATCCGCGAGGAGTTCATCGACGTTGTACTCCTCCTCCGGATCTTCCATCAGCTCGATCGCGCCACGGATGTCGTAGCCGGTCAACAGGACGTGTTTGATGGCGGGAGAGCCGACTTTGCGCTTGATGTCATCGAGTACGAAGACATCATCCGGATTGCACGTGCCAACGACGAGCCGCGATCCTTCCTGTCGCAGGGGCAGGACGAGATTGGCCTTGCAGTACTCCGTACCAAGACGCTTGAACGCCTTGTAATCCATGATTTCGTTCGAGTTGAAGTCGATCTGCTCATAGGGAAGTCCGGCGAGCTCCGCCACGGCTTTCTGCACGGCGACTTCGTCGACGCCGATCTCGATCAGGATCTGCGACATCGCGCGGCCGGGTGATTGCTTGGCCACGCGTGCGGCGGTGGTGACCTGTTCCGGCGTCACCAGGTCGCGTTCAAGCAGAACCGTACCCAGTTCCGGTGCGCTGGGCATCGATGTCGAAGCGTTGTCCGGCGAGTAGATCTCCGCCAGGCCGTGCAATGCGTCGGTGGCGTGGTCCACGGCGGATTCTGCCGGATGCGGCGCGGCGGGGTCGCGGCCGGGCCCGGCTTCCTCACCGGCCTCGGAATGGGTCGGTTCTTCGTCACGAGGCGCCATGGGTGAGGCAACCCGGGGCTCCGGATCGACTGCCGATGCGGAAGGGGGTGGCGCGGGCGGCGGGGCAGAGTCCTCCGGTGGGGAACTCGCCGGTGGGGGTGAGGGGGACGGACCGTCCGATCCGGAGGTGCGAGGCGACGATGACCCGGACGGCGCGGCCGGCCCGAGATCATCGAGATCTTTCAAGACATCATCCAGATCGTACTTGGCCACGTCAATCTCCTCGGTCGGTCGGGAACGGCGCGTCGATGATTCACTCAGCGTCGGAAGCGGTTTCCGGGCCGCCGGCCGCCGCCGCGATTCGGTGAACGAGTGTTCTCTCGCTTCATGATGACGGTGACCGGAACGCGTACGTCCAGGTTGCGGTCTTCTGCCACGAGGGAGACGGAATCCGCATCGATGCGCTCGACGCGGAAGGAGACTTCCTCCGGCTCGACCCTGACGGTATCGCCGACGCCGACGATGCGGTTGTCGATGTTCGCCAGCGGCGAGGAGCCCATCAGAATCGATCGGACCTCGATGCGCTCGCCGGCCTGCCGGAAGAGAGTCTCCTTCTCCGCCCGCAGCGCTTCACGCGGATCAACTTCCGGATCAGCCGGCTTCGAATCATCCTTTCGCCGCGACTCCTCGAAGATGATGAACGGGTTCCGTTGCACGTTGGTGAGCGACACCTGGCGGGCCGTATAGGAGTCATCGAGAATGTTCAGCAGGGTCTGATCCTGAGAGAAATCCTCGAACAGCGATGAACCGATGCCGGAACTGCTTCCGGGCGCGTCGCCCGAGACCACCTTGAGGAACATCTCGATGGTCTGTTCGATTTCGCTCGGTTCGTGATCGGCGGCGGTGGCGCGGGTCAGCGTCCTCATGGAGAACAGGCCACCGATGGCGACGGCGACCACGACGACCAGGAGGATCGCGCTGGAATTGATCTTCCGTTGTTCGCCGGTTCCGCCGAATTCGAGTCCACCGTCAGGGGTCAGATCATCGCCGACGCCGAGCGGCATGACCGCATCATCGTTCGTCGCTGAACCTTCCGAACCGCCGAAGGACGACTGCTGCAGATTGGGATCGTTGAGATTCACGGATTCAATCTCCTTCACCGGTTGTTCACGAACCCGAGGGTTCGAAATAGATACTCAGAATGAACTCGGCGCGAGCCCACCCGGGCGGCAGATCCCT
>SLDM01000372.1 GCA_007125255.1 Phycisphaerales bacterium | reverse complement strand
TGAAGTCGATTCAGCGCGAGGACGGCCACTGGTGCGCCGAGCTCGAAGGCGATTCGATTCTCGAAAGTGAATACCTGCTCATGAAGTTCATCCTTGAACAGGAACGCCAGCCCATGGCCGACGGCCGTGACGGCTGGGACACGCTTAGAAAAATAGCCAACTGCCTGCGCGACCAGCAGCGCGAGGATGGCGGGTGGGGGCAGTTTCCGAACTCGGGTGTGGATATCAGCGCCACGGTGAAGGCGTACTTTGCGCTGAAGCTGATGGGTGATGATGTCAACGCCCCGCACATGGTTGCGGCCCGCCAGTGCGCCCTGAAGCACGGCGGCGCAGAAGCGTGCAACAGCTTCACCAAGTTCTACCTCGCGTGTCTCGGTCAGATTTCCTGGAATGCCGTGCCGGCGATCCCGCCGGAATTGGTCTACCTGCCGCGGTGGTTCTACTTCCACCTGACGAAGGTGAGCGCGTGGACGCGCACGATGATCCTGCCGCTTTCGCTGGTGGTGACGCTGCGGCCGACGCGGCGGTTGCCGGGCGAAATGGAAATAGATGAGCTGTACCTCGATCAGGCCAAGCGGCATAAGCAACTGGGCAAGGCCGACACGCCCCCGATGTGGAACCGGTTTTTTCTCGCGCTCGACAAGGGTCTCAAGATTCTGCATGCCTTCGGCGGCACGCCGATTCGGCGGCTGGCGATCAAGCGGGCGGAGAAGTGGATTCTCGACCGCGCGGGACAGGATGGCACCGCCCGCACCGCGGGGCTCGGCGCGATCTTCCCGCCGATGGTGTATCTGCAGATCGCCTTTCGCGCGCTGGGCTACCAGCGCGATCACGAGGTCATCCGGCGCGCGGAGCGCGAGCTGGATGAGTTCTTCATCGAGGAAGACGATCAGATTCGCATTCAGCCGTGCTTCAGTCCGGTCTGGGATACCGGGATCGCGCTCTACGCGCTGACCGATGCGGGATTGGCGAACGACGACCCGAATGTCCGCCGCGCCGCGCAGTGGCTGCTCGGCCGGGAGTGCCGGCACCTTGGCGACTGGGTCGACAATCTCAAGCCGGCCGATGCGCAGTACTATCTATCAGAGGCGCGGCTATCACAGGCGCGGCTCGCCGACATGAACCCGGAGCGAGCGCCGGAGCACGCTGCGGAGTGGGGCTGCGGGTGGTACTTCGAATACGACAACGCGTGGTATCCCGACTGCGATGACACGGTGATGGTTGCGATGGCCCTTCACCGTGCGGGCGGGCAAGAGAACATCGCGGCGGGCCGGCGCGGCGTCGACTGGGTCCTGCGCATGCAGAACGACGACGGCGGATGGGCCGCCTTCGATCGGACGCAGCACCGGCAGATTCTTGAGTACGTGCCCTTCGCCGATCACAACGCGATGCAGGACCCGTCCTGTCCGGATATCACCGGCCGCGTGCTCGAATGTCTTTCCTGGCACGGCTACGACCGCACTCATCCCGCGGTGAAGAAGGCGATCAAGTACGTGCGCGATCAGCAGATCCTCTGGGACAGCGCGTCGGATCCTCCGTCGCGCGATGAAACGCTGATCGAACGGCACCGGCGGCTTGGAGAAGAGCCGCCGAAGAACGCCCACGGGTGCTGGTTCGGGCGCTGGGGCGTCAACTACATCTACGGCACGTGGCAGTCGGTCATCGGCCCGATCCGCTGCGGGGAAGATCCCGCGCAGGAGTGGATCCAGCGGGCCGGCCGGTGGATCAAGTCGATCCAGAAGGAAGATGGTTCGTTCGGCGAGTCGGCGGAGACGTACGAAGATCCTGCCCTCAAGGGGCAGGGGCCGAGCACGGCATCGCAGACGGCCTGGGCGGCGATGATCCTGCAGGAGATCTACGGTCCGTATGACCTCGATCTGAAGCGCGCGATCGCCTGGCTGACGGAAACGCAGCTCACCGAGGAACAGGCGCGGAACCCGAAACAGAACCCCGATGGTGATCCCGCCGGCTCGTGGCGCGAAACCGAGTTCACCGGTACGGGCTTCCCGCGCGTCTTCTACCTGCGGTACCACCTCTACCGGCTCTACTTCCCGCTGATGGCGATCGGGCGGTATCTCTCTGCCCACGGCATCGATAGGGTGCGGGATTCTCAACGAAAATCAGCGCCAGAGCCGAAGCCGGAGATGGCGGGCGTCTCCTGACGGCACCGAAACTGATGGAGGAGGTACGGCCGTGCGGGGTGAACCGTGAAAATGAACGCAGGAATGTTTCTACTCCTCTTCGGCGGCATCTGGACGTTCGTCACGATGGGGCTCAACGTCATCATACTGACGACCGCGATCGAGACCTTCCGGGCCCAGCACTTTGCCGAGACGACCGGGACGATCATTGCCGCGGAAGTCGATCGGCGTCGCGTTCGGAGCAATGACAGCTCGTCGAGAACGACCTTCGCCCCGGCACTTGAATACATCTACGACATCGCGGGGCAACGCTACACCGGGACGCGCTACGCCGCACGGGATTTCGCCACATCGGACCGAGGTTCTGCCGCGGGAATCGTGCAGGATCATCAGCCCGGCACCGAGGTAGTCGTGTACTACGACCCGGACCGGCCGGAGAGGGCGGTCCTGAACCGCGAGTTCGGCGGGCCGATGATGTTCTTTCCGATCTTCTCGACG
>SLDM01000449.1 GCA_007125255.1 Phycisphaerales bacterium | reverse complement strand
CGGGGGGACGAACGACACGGTCCGCGCGCTCGCCGCTATCGATGGCGGACCGGAGGGCTCCCGGAGCCCCCGGCTCTACGTGGGCGGAAATTTTTCCCAGGCGGGAGGGCGGCCGGTCAACTCCATTGCCCGCTGGTCACGATCCGAGTGGCAACCGCTCGGGAGCGGCACCACCGGCCGCGGCGAACACGTTCGCTCGCTTCTCAGCGTGCAGGGTGAGGATGAGCGATGGCTGTACGTCGGCGGCCAGTTCACGATGGCCGGTGGTCACCCCGCCGGCCGGGTGGCCCGCTGGGGATGCTTCGATCTTCCTCCGGAAGGGTGTCCGGCCGATCTGACCCGTGACGGACAGGTCGACATCTTCGACCTGCTGATCCTGCTCGAGGGTTGGGGACCCTGTCGTGCGGGCGCTCCCTGTCCGGGTGACCTGACGGTGAGCGGCGAGGTCAATGTCTTCGATCTGCTCGATCTGCTCGATGCGTGGGGGAAGTGCCGGTTGCCCGCCGGATGAATGCGCCGCACCGTCACGCTTCCTTCCCGGCGCGCATCGGACGCTCGTGGGTCACGTCGCGCGGATCGTCCAGTGCGGGCAACTCGTGCCTTTGCCGCAGTCGATTCTGATCACGCAGACGGTCCTCGAACTCATCCCGGCTCATCGCGCGCGTCCGGCCGTCGCGCAGGAGCAGGTGGACCGAATCCGGATCCCCGTCGACGAGGACCGCCAGCCAGAGATCGCCATCGGCGTCGGCCGGATTGATTCCGTGGTAGGTAAAGACGAATGCGCCGAGCCGGTGCGCGATGACATCTGCGGGCAGTTGTGCTGCCGCCAGATCGGCGGCGGCACCCTGCTCTTCCGGTGACAGGGCGCGCATGACCTCCAGCGAGTAACCGGCAACCTGAACATCAGATGCCTGATGCGCGCTGCCGCGCGGAAGAAAGAACTCGGGCATCACCCGTCCGTCCACGAGCAGACGTGCCGCATGATCGGGCAGTTCGTTCCGGTTTTGAATCGCGTAGCTCTGAAGTTGCTGGTTCATCATGCGCGCCGCGTGTTCGGGCGGCATCTGCACGCCGGACAGCGTCGTGATCCCCGGCTGAAACGCGTTCACGGCGAACGCGCCGCTGTAGAGAGCGATCATGCCCGCGAGTACGAGCAGGGGAAGGGCGAGTCCCGCCAGAACCGCCCGCCACACCGCGACCTGTTGTCCGACACGCATCATGATGATGGCGCTGACGAGCCACCAGATCCAGCCGAAGTACATGCCGAAGCATGGCACGACGGTCACGATGTTCGCGCCGGAACTGTAGTACGCCAGATTCATCGTGTGGCCCAACGGCCTGGCGATCGGGCCCGTCAACTTCAGGATCAGATGGGCGGTGAGCGCCCAGATCATGGTGTAAATCCATGTGAAGACAAGCGCCGCTACCAGGTAGAGTACAAAGAACAGGGTGACGAAGAGGACGCCTCCAATGCCCATGCCGGCGCCCATGCCAACCCCCATCAGGGTCATCATGGACACCATCAGAACGAAGAACATCGAGAGAACCACCCCGTAGACCGCCGTCTGGGTCACGCTGAAGAATGACAGCGCACGCGGTTTCGCGCCATATCTGAGCACTCGGTCGCCGAGGACGTGCGGTCGAATCATCGCCATCCAGCACGTTCGCCACCAGTCGCTGATCCAGCGGCCCTTGCGGTCGGCCCACGGCAGCAGTGGCGGCATGGTTTCGGCATCGCTCGCGCCCGGCGCGGGTCGCAGCACCATCTCATCCATGTGGATCTGCTGCCCGCACTGGACGCAGTCGAACGTCGGCGGCTGCAGGTGGCCCTGCGCATCCTGACCGAAATACGTCTGCTGACAGTGCGGGCAGCAGAAGCAGACCTTGTCAGGGGCGAAGGTGTACTGACTCGGCTTGAAGTCCGTCCCACACTCCGGGCACGCGCGAGCCGTCAGGTTCCAGAGAGAGTAGTCACATTGCTGGCAGCGCATGGTGCCCCACAAGAGAGTTGCCACGATCGAACGGGAATGATCAGTCTTCCGGCGCGTTTTCCGCCGTCTGGTTCCGAAATTCCTGGATGAGCTGCCGGGTGATCGGCCCGACCTGTCCGTTGCCGATCGTGTGCTCATCGACCTGGCTGACGCCGATGATCTCCGCCGCCGTCCCGGTCAGGAAGACCTCATCGGCTTCCAGCAGGGTTTCGAGTGGAAAGAGCTCTTCGTCCACGACATGGCCGCACGCCGGCGCAATCTCGTCCATCACGAACTGGCGCGTGATCCCCATCAGAATACCCGCTTCGCGCGGCGGGGTGGTGATGCGGCCGTCCCGGACGAGGAAGATATTGTCGCCGGTACATTCCGCGACCTGGCCGTCGATGTTCAGCATGATTGCTTCGAGCACCTCCGCGTCGATCGCTTCGATCTTCGCCATGATGTTGTTGAGATAGTTCAGCGACTTGACCGACGGGTCGAGGCAGCGAATCGGAATGCGCGGTCGCTCCGCCACGACGACCTTCATGCCGTTCTCGTACAACTCTTCGGGGTAAAGCTGAATCGTGTCGGCGATGATGATCGTGCCGGGCGTCGGGCAACGGAAAGGATGCAGGCCAAGCGTGCCCGCGCCGCGGGTGAAGATCAACCGGATGTACGCATCGTTCAGGCCATTGGCGGCGATCGTCTCCCGGATGGCGCGATCGATCGACTCCGGGTCGTACGCGGGCTTGAGGCGGATCTTTTCCGCGGACTGGTACATGCGGCGAAGATGAGCGCCGAGTTTGAGAATGCGCCCGTTGTACATCCGGATGCCTTCAAAGCATCCGTCGCCGTACAGCAGTCCATGATCGAAGACCGAGACGGTTGCTTGATCCTGATCCACCAGTTTGCCGTTGAGCCAGACTTTCTTCATGGCGGGAAGTGTACCGCGCATCCGGATCGGTCTCGGCCGGCCGGAAACGGTTCAGCGGCTCGCGAGCGAGATCGCGCGTTCGAGCACGTCATCCAGCATCGCTTCGGTCAGCCGGCCGGTGAAGGTGTTCTGCTGGCTGACGTGGTAGCAGCCGAGCAGGGTCATCGGCTCGATCAGGCATTCGGTGCCGTGGCCGAACTTCGGCTTCGGGGAGGGGACCGGCCGCTCCAGCTCCCGCAGGGCCGTCAGCGCGGCGTTCCAGCCGATGCCGCCAAGGCAGAGCAGCACCCGCGGCGCCATGGCGGTGATCTCCTCGAGAAGATAGGGCCGGCAGCGCCGAAGCTGCGCGGCGGAGGGCTTGTTCGCCGGCGGGGCGCAGCGCAGGGATGCGGTGATGTACACGTTCGAGAGTTTCAATCCGTCACGGCGCGAAACGGCTTCGGCCTGATTCGCCAGCCCCGCGCGGTAGAGACCGGCATAAAGAAAGTCCCCCGAGCGGTCACCGGTAAACATGCGCCCGGTCCGGTTCGCTCCGTGCGCTGCCGGCGCGAGGCCGACGATCATGATCCGGGCGCCGGCATCCCCGAAGCCGGGCACGGGCCTGGCCCAGTACGTCCAGTCGGCGTACGCGCGGCGCCGGGTCCGGCCGACCTCGTCGAGGTAATCGCGCAGCTCCGGACAGCGCGTGCACTGCGGAATCTGTTCCTGGAGGACCTTCAGCGTCGAGGCGGCGAATCGTCTGTTACTCATGCCCCGCTGATCCTAACGCGCTCGGCGCGGCGCGATCGAGCGGCATGAGACTGATCCCGCCGGCGGCGTCGACGATCAACTCGTACTGATCGCCCTTCTCGACCGGCTTGTAGACCGCTTCGCCCTGCGCCACCCGCACGCCCATCGCGCGGGCGATCGTGCTGTCGGTCGCGATCTGCCAGAACTGTTCCCACAAACCCTGCTCGTACCGGCTGACGTCCGAAGCGGTGTAGCCGGGCGGAATCGCGCCGGGAGTATCGAGTTCGATCCCGTCGCGCGGCGCGAGTGAATCGGAGAAGATCCGGCGCAGCAGCACCAGCGTTCGGCCGTGCATGGGGTGGCCTTCGGCCACTTGATGGTGATCGAACTTGACCGTCCAGGCATCCACGTAGATCGTCGCACCCGGGACGGTGATCCGCTGCCGGGCGATTTCCCGGCCGTCCTCGTTCAGTTCAATGAACTCAATCGTCGTTTCCAACGGCTCGCCCGCCGCGTCGATGGCCTGGTCGATGACCTCGATATGGGCCAGGCGGCGGGAGCGGCTGAGCCGATCGAGCATCGCTTCCCGCTGGGCGATGCGCTGTTCGAGCTCCTGGTTGAGCGCTTCGATCTCCTCCAGGGCCTTCTGGCGCTGATCGATCGAGAGGCGCAGGAAGATGAAGAGAACGACGCCCGCGGCGATGGCGGTGACCAGAATTCCGCGGAGAAGAGCAGCCATGGTGGCAAACCTCTGTGGGTGAGGAAGATAATGGGACCGCACCAAGAACATCGGCAAACGTGAAGTTGTTGCACCAATCGACCGATAACAGCGGAAGATGCGAGATCAGTTCTGTACAAGGTCCACATGCCCAAGATCCATATGGTGGTTCGGCCTTCCGCCCCTGGACTCACGCCGGGCCCGCCGCGGCTGCGGTTTCACCGTGGCCCTGGTGGCCCTTGCCGGCCTCGCGATCGGGCCGACGGCGACCCCGGCGGAATCCGGGAAGGAAGGACCCGCCGAGGCGGAGAAGCTCGGCGCGGTGGATACGTTCATCGGCCCGGTGCCGAGCGATGTTCCCGCGCCGTACCGCATGCACCGACTGGTGCGGCACTTTGATTTCGAGGAAGCCGAGCGGGCTCCGTACGAGATGCCGCTGCACTTTTACCGGTACGGGGCGGAGGACGGCGCGGCCGCGGGCTTTCCACCCTTCGGAACGATGGAGCTCTCTGACCGCCGGGCCGCGACCGGCCGGTGGTCCTTCGAGTTCCGCCTGGATGGGGGATCGATGGCGGCCCGCGTGCCGACGGCCGTCATCCCGGTGATGCCCTACGCTGACTACGTGGTCACCGCGCGGCTGCGGACGGCGGGTCTGGTCCACGCCCGGGCCGGCGTCTCGGCCTGGCTGCACGACAAGCAGGGGCAGGTCATCGAGGAGACTCGGGCCCAGAGCCGGATGATCCGTTCCGAAGATGGCTGGACCACGCTCGCGATCGAGGTTCGCGGCGATCACGCCAACGCATCGGACCTGGCGCTCGAACTGCAGCTCTTTCAGCCGCGTCAGCTCGGGCGGGTTGATCGCGGAGACGAGCGGCCGGTGAAGGAGGACGTGCACGGCACGGCGTGGTTTGATGATGTCACGATCTGGCACGTCCCGCGGATCGAACTGACCACGACCACGCCGGGCAATGTGGCGATCGGATCCGACCCCCTGCAGTTGAGGATGATGGTACGCGATCTGGCGCACGCGGATCTGGAAGCGCACCTGCGCGTCTTCGATCTCAAGGGACGTGTGATCTGGGAACAGCGCATCGATCAGCCGCAGGCCATCAACCCCCGGACCGTGAAACTGCCCACCGAACACTACGGCTGGTATCGCGCCCTGCTCGACATTCGCACCGAAGGTGAGTTGACCGCCCGAAGGTGGCTGGACTTTCTCACCCTCCCTCCGCGTCATCGGCCCCTGCATGGCTGGCACAACCAGTTTGCCGTTGAACTCGCTCCCGACTGGTGGAAGCAGGCGGAGATGATTGTCGGTCTGATCGAGCGGCTGGATGTCGGCACGGTGATCATGCCGGTTCTTGATCAAACGATGGTTCAGGGCGGGATGCGCTCGCGTTACGAAGCGATGCAGCCAACGATCGAATCGTTGCGTGACCACGACGCGCGGCTGATCTTCTCCCTGCACAGTGTGCCCGACGAGCTGGCGCGGCGCCACGATCTGACGGTGGAGGAAGTACTGCCCGCGCTGGCCGACGACGAGCAGATGTGGCGGGCGTATCTGGATCAGATCCTGATCAACTACGGCCTCGAAGTAGAGCGCTGGCAGATCGGCGCTTCCGGCAACCAGCATGCCTTCGAACAGCCGGATCTGGCCACGCTGGTGCGAGAGGTGCAGCAGACGATCGCGCGGTTCGTGCCGAACCCGACGGTGTACGTGCCGTTCGGTGTGCAGCAGCCGGGATTCGCGACGGCCGGCTTGCAGGCCGGCACGATCCATGTGCCCTCGGAGTTCTCGCCGCCGGCCATTCTGGAAGCGGCCGAGCCGTGGTTCGAGGGTTCGCTCGAGCGCATCCTTGCGTTGCAGCCACCGCCCGAGAATCACTACGCGCCGCGCGAAGTCACCATCGATCATGTTCACCGACTGTTGCACGGCTGGAGACTGGCGCCGGACCTGCTCGCGACGCAGGCGCCCTGGGCCCGACCCCACGGTTCGGACGGTCGCACGATGCCCACGCCCGCCTTCGGGATCGTGCGGCAGTTGATCGATCATCTGCACCGCCGATCATTCGACGGTGAGGTTACGCTCGGCCAGAACATTGTCTGCTGGCTGCTCCGCGGCGATGAGCCCGGAGACGATGCGCTGGTCGCGTGGCTGCGTGACGCCAGTCCCTCCGCCACGCGCACCGTCACGATGCAGCTCAGCGATGATCACCTCGATGTATTCGACATGTACGGCAATCGGCACACGGCCTACCTGAAAAGTGACGGACACGAAATCACCCTGTCGTCCAGCCCCGTCTTCATCGAGGGCGTGAGCCTGAACCTCGTACGCTTTCGTGACAGCTTTGCCCTCGAGCCGAGCTTTCTTCCCGCCGAACACCGCGCGCACGAACACGAACTGACGCTGAGGAATCCCTGGCCGGTTCCGATCTCCGGGACGTTGCGTCTGCGCGAGCACGAGGATGTCCGCATCGCCCCACGGCAGCATGACTTTATTATTCGCCCCGGCGAGACCGGGCGCATGCCGGTTCAGATCATCTTCGACCGGGGCGTCTTCGCCGGTTCGCGTCAGCTGGAGGCGGACGTGCGGCTCAACGCCGACAGTGAATATGATCTCGCCGTTGCCACCGAGTTTGAGATCGGTCTTGAGGATCTCGAGTTCACCTCGACGTGGCGGACCGCGCTGAACGTGGAGACCGGCGAGAAGGATCTCATCATCACCCACTACGTCACGAATCGCAGCGGCCGGGTCCTGAATGCTGATCTGTTCGTAATCGCGCCGGAATTCAGCCAGCTGCGCCGGATCGTCTCCGGACTCGAGCCGGGCGAAATGGCGATCCGTTCGTTCCGCCTGCCGAACGGTGCGGCGATACTGCCCGGCCAGTCATTGCGCATCGGGGTCGCGGAGCGAGGCGGCATTGCGCGGCTGAACCAACTTCTCGAAGTTCCGCGCGATGTGGCGGAGCTGACGGCGCGGGCCGGTGAGCCGGCGCAGGAGTGATACGAATCCCAGATTCAGTTTCGTGCGTGACGGAGAATCACCGCAGGAGAAGCAGAGGACGCGGAGAGGGGTGAGAAGACTCGCTGGCGTGAACAACCTCTTTCGGCCTTTGGGGGGCGCTTCAGGAATCTGCTTTGAGTGATCGGCAGGGATGAGCCAGCAGTGATCAGAGCGTTGAGCGAAGCTGCCCGGAGGAGGGGCGCAGCCGTACCCCTCCGTGCCTTCTCTCTATCACCCTGTTCCTCCGCTCCTTTGCCCTTCTCCGCGCTCTCCGCGTCCTCTGCGGTGAATCCTTTGCTCGATGCGGATCTGACCTGGGAAACGTATGAGCCCACACGGTAACGGGGTTCCGGTTCCTCCGCGGTGCCGGAGGCGGGATCAGCCGAGTCCGGGCCGGTCGATGCGCTGCCGGATCAATTCATCCGCATTCGGCAGGCGGCGCCGGAGTGAGGCGGCGTCGAACGAAGCCGGCATGACGGCGCGTAGCTCGGGCTGCTCCAGCAGACAGCGAAGGGCCGCTTCGGCGACCGCGGCCGGGGCATCGCCGCCGTCGGGCGACCAGTGGTTGTAGTCCGCCCACGACAGTCGAATCTCGAACCGGGTGAGCCGGCCGTCCGCTTCCAGCGCCTGCAGGTCAAACCGCCACCCGCTGCCGGACTCTTCTTCGCTGAGGATTTCAATCTGTGCCACCACGCCTCCTTTGCCCGGTATAGCATGATGACCGATGATGCCGGATGCGCCGAGTCGGCTTTGCCCGCCGCGGCCTCTGTCCGCGGCCGGGCATGGGCTGGTCCGGTCCCTTTCCGCGTGATGCTGCCTTATGAGCTTCTTCCTCGAAACGCTCCGCCTGGGGCTGACCAATCTGCTGCTGCACAAACTCCGGTCGGTGCTGACCAGTCTCGGCATTATCCTCGGGGTGGCGGCGGTCATCACCATGGTCTCCATCGGAGAGGGCAACAAGCAGGCCGCCCTGCGTGAGATCCAGGCCCTCGGCGCGACCAACGTCATCGTTCGATCCATTCAGCCCCCGGAGTCGGCCGCGACGGGTGAGCAGGAACGTGGCTGGGTGGCGTCATTCGGACTGACGCGACGCGATCAACGTCGAATCGAGCATTTCCTGGACGATGCGTTCTACATCGTGCCCTTGAAATCCGTCGGGGCAGAGATCTCCTACGGGCCGCGCCGCACGGTTTCACAGGCCTACGGAACCACGCCCGCGCTGCAGCACGCCGCCAATCTGCGGATCGACGATCGCGGCCGATATCTCTCCGATGAGGATATGGAACGACGCTCCCGCGTGGCGGTGATCGGTTCGGGCGTGGCGCAGAGTTTTTTCCCCCTCGAGGATCCGCTCGGCCGGGATCTGCGCATTGATGACCATGTCTACCGCGTTGTCGGAGTGATGAAGCCGATCGGCCTCGCCGGCGGGACCGGATCCGCGCTCGTCGGGCGTGACTGGAACTTCGATGTCCACATCCCCATCACGACGGCGGAACTCGAGTTCACCGATATCATCATGCGCCGGCAGGCGGGCTCCATGACCGGCGAGCAGGTGGAGGTTCACGAGATCTATGTCACCGCCAGCTCGACCGACGCCGTACTCGACACCGCCGAACGCATGCGTCAGATCATTGCCCAGGAGCATCCGGACTTTGAGGATGTCACGATCATCGTTCCGTGGGAACTGCTCGAAAGCGCCCGCCGCACCGCCATGGTCTGGAACATGGTGCTGATCTCGATCGCCGCGATCAGTCTGTTGATCGGTGGTATCGGCATCATGAACATCATGCTGGCCTCCGTGACCGAGCGCACCCGCGAAATCGGCATTCGCCGCGCCCTCGGCGCGACGCGCCGGCACATCGTCGCGCAGTTTCTCGTCGAAACCGGCACGCTCTCCGCGCTCGGCGGTCTGGTCGGTATTGCCGTTGGCGTCGCCGTTTCCGTCGGTATCGAGAACGTGCTTCCCATCTTCCTCGAACTGCCCCGCCTCCGCGACCTGGTGGACAGCGATTTCCGGATGGAGACGCAGGTCACCGGCTGGTCAATCGGCGTGTCGTTCATCGTCGCGGCAGCGGTCGGGCTGGGCTTCGGCATCTATCCCGCGATCATCGCCAGCCGGAAAGACCCGATCGTCGCGCTGCGGCACGATTAGGCTTCCGGTGCTCGTCCGGTCACCATGGCTCGCGTCGCGTGCGCTGTCCCTCGGTGACTGTTTCTCGGTGACGTTGTCCCGGCAACTGTCCCTCGATAACTGGGGCGTGACTGGCGTCGTCATTCGGTCCGGCAACTGACTTTCCATCTCGCACGGCCGACTCGCTGCGCTCGCTGGCCGTGGCACCCAAGCAAGGACCCTCGCCGACCTCACCCACCCCTTCATCACTGCGTCACTTCGTCACTTTCCCTCCGTGCCTCCGTGCCTTCTTACCAAAGTTGATTGCTCGGCGTTCGGCCGGCGATCGAGATGGCGGTGAGGCGCGTCACCATCCAGGTTCCGTCGGGCTGCTGCTCCACGCGGAAGATCCATTGCGATCCGGTTGACCCGTAACCGCCCGACACGACCGTGCTGCAACTGGCGTGGACCACGGCCGACGTTTCCGATTCCGTATAGCCGCGCAGCCGGGTGATGCGGTTGGACTCGATGGTGAATCGCCGGTGCAGATTGTCCAGTCGGTTCCGCATGACGTTGAGACTGAGCCCCGGCGCTGTCGGTGAACCGATGGCGAGGGCGGCATCCTCCGTGAAGTGGCCGAGCGTGGCGGAGACGTCCCCGGAAACCGCGGTCTCGATCACCGTGCGCGTGACCCGTTCACCGTGCTCCGCCGGCGTGGTCACCACGGTGCCGACCGTCCACACGGTCGCGCCGCAAAGTG
>SLDM01000179.1 GCA_007125255.1 Phycisphaerales bacterium | reverse complement strand
TGGGCCGCAGGCTACCGCCGAATCATCGGCACGCTCGTCTCGCGCGATGGCGGCCCGGGGGAAGATTCTTACTGGCGAACTCGCGCGCAGGGCGTCGTAGAACTGAAAGTCGAAACGCGCGACACCTGGCCGGCCGGCGTGCCGATTTATGTGAAGCCCGATGTGCGCCGCTGGGACCCTTCCGTCAATTACGGCATCAAGGGCGAGCCGCGATCGCACGGCCTGGAGCCCTTCGGCCACGCCGTCCATCCACAGCTGGTCTTTGCCCAACACGATTTTTCCATCTGGAACGATGGCAAGGTTTCACTCGGGCCGGCAGCGCATGCGGGGCAAAGAGTCGCCTTCGACCTCACCGCGTCCACGTACACTTTTCACAAGATCTGGACGGAGCCGGATTACCAGCCGGTCGAGGTTCGCCGGTGGAAGTGGCAGGCACCGGTGGACATCAGGGGCGAACTGCACGACTTCGTCGAGCCGGTCCGGGATCCGGAACTCGATCGCGTCCTGCTCAGGAACCTTCAGCCCTCCATCCACATCAACGCGGAAGGCGAGCGGATCATGTTGTCGATGGGTCTGATGGAAGGGACCCATCTCACGCGACTTGATGAGCGTGTGCAGACATGGTTGCCTGCCTTTGAAGGGATCACCCTCGCTCTGGACATGACGATAGAACGCGACGGTGAGCCGGTGGCGCACGCGATGAAATGGTTTCATCCGCGGAGCCGCGTCAATCGCGAAGGCGAAACCGTCTGGCGCCTGAGACCGCGCGGCCATCGACAGCTCATCAGAGAGATCGAAGCATCGCTGCCCGCCGATGAAGCCGATGCCGCAGCGCAGCTCTGGACGCTCCGCATCCGGGGCGACGGCGCAACGGCCCTGCGCCACTTCGAGGCCGAGCGGTACTGGGCGGGCGAGATCACCCTGCCGCTGGAGGTGACCGTACAGCCGCCGAGCCGTCCCGACGGGGGCCAGACGGGGGGCCAGACGAGGGGCCAGACGAGAGGCCAGAGGTGGAGACAGGAAACAGCTCGTAACGGCAGCGCGCAAGTCGTTCGCTCTTCTGCCATAATCTCCCCCATGTCGAACCAGGCCCAACCCCGGAAGAACGCGTCAAAAGCCGCCAGGACCGCGATCTCACCCACCCGCGCGGAGAACTATCCGGAGTGGTACCAGCAGGTCATCCGGGCCGCTGACCTCGCGGAGAATTCGCCCGTCCGCGGCTGCATGGTCATCAAACCCTGGGGCTACGCCCTCTGGGAGAACATGCAGAAGACGCTCGATGAGATGTTCAAGAACACCGGCCACAAGAACGCCTACTTTCCTCTGTTCATCCCGCTCTCCTACCTGGAAAAGGAAGCCGAACACGTCGAGGGGTTCGCCAAGGAGTGCGCGGTCGTCACCCACCACCGCCTCATCGAAGGACCGGAAGGGGGCCTGATTCCCGATCCCGAATCCAGGCTGGAAGAGCCGCTCGTCGTCCGCCCGACCTCGGAAACGATCATCGGCGCGATGTTCGCTAAATGGGTCCAGTCGCACCGCGATCTCCCGCTGCTGATCAACCAGTGGGCCAACGTGGTCCGGTGGGAGATGCGCACGCGCCTCTTCCTGCGCACCACGGAGTTCCTCTGGCAGGAAGGCCACACCGCCCACGCGACGAAGGAGGAAGCGGTCGAGGAAACACTGCTCATGCTCGAGGTCTACCGCGAGTTCGCGGAAAATCACATGGCCATGCCCGTCCTGACCGGCCGCAAGAGCGATGCCGAACGCTTCCCCGGCGCAGTGGATACCTACTGCATCGAGGCGATGATGCAGGATCGCAAAGCGCTCCAGGCCGGCACGTCGCACTTCCTCGGCCAGAACTTCTCGAAGTCTTCCGACATCACCTTTGCCGGCGAATCAGGCGAACTCGAACACGTCTGGACGACCTCATGGGGTGTCTCCACGCGTCTCGTCGGCGGAATGGTCATGACCCACAGCGATGATGACGGCCTGATCCTCCCGCCGCGCCTCGCGCCGGCCCACGTGGTCATCATTCCCATCACCCACAAGGCCGAGACCGCCGAGAAGGTCATCAACTACTGCCACAAGCTCGCCGATGATCTGCGGGTGATTCCCTACCACGGCCGGCGCCTGCAGGTCGAACTGGATGACCGCGATCTCCGCGGCGGCGAGAAGGTCTGGAGCTGGATCAAGAAGGGCGTGCCGATTCGCCTGGAGGTCGGGCCGCGCGATATGGAGAACGATGCCGTCTTCATGGCGCGGCGTGATAAGGATCACAAGGAGAAGACCGCCATTCCGCGCGAGGCGTTCACTCAATCGATCTCCGAAATCCTCGATGAAATTCAGGACGGCCTGCTCGACCGGGCCCGCGCCTTCCGCGACCGGCACACCTGCTCCATCGACTCCCGGGATGAGTTCTACGAGTATTTCAACCAGAGTGACGATGGCGGCTTCGCCCTGGCCCACTGGTGCGGCGAGCCCGAATGTGAAGCGGAGATCAAACGCGATCTCGCCGTGACCATCCGCTGCATACCCTGCGAAGGAAGCCCCGAGCCCGGCACCTGCCCCTTCACCGGCAAGCCGAGCCCGCAACGGGTCGTCTGGGCGAAGTCATACTGACCGGTCCCTCCGGGCTCCCCG
>SLDM01000374.1 GCA_007125255.1 Phycisphaerales bacterium | reverse complement strand
GACCTTCAACCAGGACGGCGTGGCGTTCGTGGGAAGATTCGGTAACGCGACGGAGCGGTACTTCGGCGGCATCACCGGACCGGCCCCCTCCCTCGTGGGCTATGTCTGCGGGGGCTTTACCAAGGACATTCTCTGGCACGAGGATCTCCTCTTTGTGGCGCGCCACGGGAACACGTCGAACCCGTGGTACCACGGCATCTACATCCGCGATGTCTCCGATCCTGCCAACCCGCTGCTGCTCAAGCATGTGGATGGCAAGTATTATTGCGCCCTGGCTTTCCAGAACGATCGCCTCTACGCCGATCGGTGTAACCGGATCGAGCTCTTCGATGTCTCCGATCCGTCGAACCCGATCAGTATCGACCTGATGCCCGTTGGCATGGGCGGAGATTCCCGCATCATCGCCAGCGAGCCCTACGTCTACGTCGGCAACACCGCCGCAAACGAAGGCGCGAACTACCCGTGGGGCTTAACCATCCTGAAGGTTCACGGGCTTGACGTCACCCCGGAGTGCGCCCCGGCCGATCTCGACTGTGACGGCACCGTCGGCCTCTTCGATCTGCTCACGCTCCTCGATCACTGGGGCGCGTGCGACGATCCCGATGACTGCCCCGCGGATCTGAACGGAGACGGGGTCGTCGACCAATTCGACCTTCTGATCCTGCTGGACGACCGGGGATCGCGCTAGCGCCCCAGGGACCGCGGCGCGCATCCCGGGGGGACCCTCCCGGAAGCGGCCGACGCATTCTCTCACCCACTCACACCTATTAGTTGAACAATGGAGGAAGACGATGGAAACCCATACCCGCCGGCCCGACGTTGAAATTCTATCAACCGACCTCCCGAATCGCCGCGATTGCTTTCCGCTCATCCACACTGGCGTACACTTGCGTGATACTGGCTTTGGCGTGACCGAGCACCGCTTGCGCAGTGTCCAACGTGAACCGCGAACGCAGTTCCGATGCGCAGTTATGCCGGAGTTGGTGCGGATGCCACCGGGGGACGTCTGCCTTCTCGCACCCTCGTTGAACCGCCCGGCGGTAGGTCGTTGAATCGTACCGTACACCCGGCGGCCGCTTCCGATTCACGCTCGAGCGCGAACCGGGTTTGTTCCCGCAGGACAACGGGGTCCTCCGCAGCTTGTGACGTTGCTCCAGCCGTTCCGCCTCGGCCTCGCGGGGGAGAACATGAACGCATCCACCGGCCGGCTCAGGAACGGCTTGAGAACCTCTCTGTGCCCTCCCGCCGAAGTAGATGGTTCGACTACGCCCGTGGTGCTCGGTCTTGTGTGCCGCTGGCCGGTAGCTCCAGACTTCGCCGCTGGCGGTCAAGTCAACCGACCGCATCGCCATGAGTTCACCACCTCGAGCGCCGGACAGCCGTTGCAGTTGGACCAGCGCCCACACCTGCCGGGAGACGTGCGGCCGAATCGCGTCGATATGGTCATCCGGGAACCGCCTCCCGTTGAGTTCAACGAAAGCGAGTCCCTTCGGCTTGAAGTGCCGGAGCTTCGGGAGTCTGCCGTGACCCTTTTTTCTGTTTCGACTTCGCCATCAGTGCGACCTCCATCGAAACCGGTTACTGGTAACCGGTAGTCCGTTGGTTTCAGCCGCACCGCGACGCTCGCGGGTATGCTCATAAATCGAGCATTCGGTGGTACTTACGAGAATGGGCCATACTGGACTCGAACCAGTGACCTCTTGTGTGTCATACAAGCGCGCTAGCCAGCTGCGCCAATGGCCCTTGCGATCGGGGAGTATAGACCGAAAGGGGCGAATCGCCAAGTCGCCGGGCCGCGGGGCTTGCGGGGGGCGTGCAGGCAGGCCACCGGGCGTGCGGGCCGGGGGGGGGGACCGGCGGGCAGTTGATCCGGAGGTCCGGCAGAAAGAAGACGAGGGGGCGAAGCGGCAGGAGACCGGGCGGGGCCGCCGGCGCCACGGAGGAGATGCTCGCCCGGGCTCACTCCTCGCGCGGCGCCAGGATCTCGCCGGATCGCGCTTCGCCGGAGAGCAGCGGCATCGGCCGGCCCTTCAGCCACGATTCGAAGTGATCCCGGTAGTGCGGTGAACGCGGATCACCCGACTGGCCGGAGGGCAGGTTGACCAGGCCCGCCTCCTCACGGCCGGGGGCGACGATGAGACGGCAGCTGACACCAAAGCTGCGCCCCGCCACCCGGATCGCCGAGGTATGGCCGGGGTGGGGAACCCCCGGCAGATTCAATCGATCACCGCCCCAGGGCATCAACTCCGCGATCGGGTGGTGCGCGAGCAGAGTGTTGGACTCGCCCCAGCTCTGCCGGAGCGTCTCCCGTTCCGCGGCGGCTTTGACCGTCCTCAGGATCGTCGTCTCGATCAGCTCCCCCCACGACGACCAGTCCGGCCCGAGCAGATGTTCCGGCCGCTCGATCAACAGCTGACGAACCGGCGTCTCATGATTCAACCAGGTGTAAGAGAGCCCGGAATGCTTTGCGCGTCCGACCGCCACGATCGGCCGGGTTGCCTCCTGCCGAAGGGCGCTGCGAATCCAGCCGAGCAGCGGCAGGCCGCGACTCTCCGGCTTGGCGTGGCCATCCCACGCCCGCACTTCCTCCAGGGCGATCGCGATCACCTCGGCATCCGCTTCGTTCTCCGGCGTCAGGGT
>SLDM01000028.1 GCA_007125255.1 Phycisphaerales bacterium | reverse complement strand
CGCCGTCGCTCCTGTGCCTCCAGTCCCTCCTGTCTTCCCCCCGCGCTCCCCCACCCCCCTTCCGCTCGCGCCGGTTCGGACCACGGTTTGGGAAAACCAATCGCCGAACCTGCGAAGAATTTCAACTGGCGCAACCACACGGGCGATAAGATGCCTGCGTATGTCGGTCACCCCGTCCACCTCATCGGTTTCGATCTCCGAACTGCCGCAGCTCGCCGTCCCTAAGGCGAAGCGCCCCCGCCATATCGCGGTCATCATGGACGGAAACGGCCGGTGGGCCCGGCAACGCGATCTGCCCCGGACCGAAGGCCACCGCGCCGGCGCCCGAGCCGTGCGCGATACGGTGGTGGAGTGCGGCCGCCTGGGGATCCCCTGCCTGACGCTCTATTCATTTTCTCTGGAGAACTGGAAGCGACCGGCGGAGGAGATTCAGGCCCTGATGATGCTCTGCCTGGAGTACCTCAACAAGCAGCGGCAGGAGTTGATCGATAACAACGTGCGCTTCATGCAGCTCGGACGGCGGGACGGCCTTCCGGAGAAGGTGCTTGATGAACTGGATGCGACCACCGAAGCAACCCGCCACTGCACGGGGCTCACCCTGGCCCTGGCGCTCAACTACGGCTCGCGGGCGGAGATCACCGACGCGATGCGCGCGATCGCGACACGGGTGAAGGCGGGTGAACTCCAGCCGGAGATGATCAACGAGTCACTCATCGCCGATCACCTCTACACCGCACATCTTCCCGATCCGGATCTGCTGGTGCGCACGGCGGGTGAGTTTCGCGTTTCCAACTACCTGCTCTGGCAGATCAGCTACGCGGAGATCCACGTCACCCCGACGCTCTGGCCGGACTTCGGGGTGAAAGAGCTGCACGCCGCCATCGAGGATTTTGCCCTCCGTGAACGGCGCTTCGGCGCTTTGAACGAGGCCACAGGAGGTCCGGAAGCGGCGACAGAGAAAGTAACGGAGTAACGAAGTGACGAAGGGGTGGTTGAATTCGGCGAGGGTCCTGTTTCCGTCATTCCCGCGGAAGCGGGATTCCAGGGGCGCGCCGTGAACGTTCTGCGCGCAGAACACAGGGTGCCACGGCCAGTGAGCGCAGCGAGTCGGCCGTGCCGGATGGAAGAACGATCACCCGACCAAAGTAAGACGCCCAGCCGGCTCCCCTCCTAATCACTCCCGCCCCTCCGTGCCTCCGTGCCTCCGCGCCTTTCCGCAAGTACCACGGCCAGCGAGCGCAGTGTGCAGCATGGGGATTGCACGATTCGCGCGACTCATGCTTCGCCCTACGCGACGGAGCATGGCACCCGGCCGATGGACCGGAAGCATCACCGGATCAGATTCCTACGAGGTGGGGGCATGGCCATGCTTCGTCATGCGTCGGCGGGCATCGGCGGGACGCCGCGCAGCTCAGACCCACCCCTTCAGCGCCATCCCGATCAGGTACGCCAATCCCGCGGCGACGCCCCCGATGGCGACCGTCTCCAGCCCGGCTCTCCACCAGGATTCATCCACGAACCGGCTCTTGCCGGCACCGACGATGAAGAACGCCGCGCCGGTCATGATCGCGCTGAGCAGGAAGGGGTTGCCCAGCCCTTCCGCGGCGGCGTGGTGGTAGATGAACGCCAGGAGCGGCAGCGCCCCGATGATTACGAAGGCGACCAGCGTCATCGTCCCCGCTTTCCACGGTGAGCGCGTTTCGAGCGTCAATCCCAGCTCATCGGTCACCATCGTGTCGACCCACTGCTTCATATCCGAGGTGATGACGTCCACCGCACGATCCAGGGCTTCACCTTCAAAGCCCTTGGCCTTAAAGATCTGCCGGATCTCCTCGCGCTCCCCCTCCGGAAAGAGTCGAATGTGTCGCTCCTCCTCCGAGCGGGCGCGGCGGATCTGTTGCTGCTCCGCCCGGGTTCCGAGGAAGTTGCTGACCGCCATCGAGAATCCGTCGGCGATCAGGTTGGCCGCCCCGAGAATGATGATGACCGTGGAGGAAAGCCCGGCCCCCTGCACGCCGGCGACGACCGCGAACGTGGTGACCGCGCCGTCGATCGCCCCGTAGATGAAATCGCGGAGGTAACTCTTGACCGGCTGCCGGCCGAGCCGACGCGCGATCGCTTCCGGGGTGTGTGCGGCCCGATGCCGCTTCAGCGACTCCGAAGGCTTCGTGTTCATGAATACTCATCCTAACACTTCATTCAAGTGCGAGGCGACAGGATGGAGTGATGGAGCATCGGGAGAGGAACGAAGGAACGAAGGCACGGAGGGGAGGGAGAAGGGTGGAGTGACGATGGAGCAACGTGACTGAGTGACGAAGTGACTGAGTGACGAAGGGGTGGTTTAATTCGGCGAGGGTCCTGTTTCCGTCATGCCTGCGGAAGCGGGACTTCAGGGGCGCGCCGTGAACGATCTGCGCGCAGAACACAGGGTGCCACGGCCAGCGAGCGCAGCGAGTCGGCCGTGCCGGATGGAAGAACGATCACCCGACCAAGGTAAGACGCCCAGCCGGCTCCCCTCCTAATCACTCCCGCCCCTTCGTGCCTCCGTGCCTTGCTCGATCCTTCGTCACTCCGTCACTTCTCCTCTGTGCCTTTCCGCAAGTACCACGGCCAGCGAGCGCAGCGAGTCGGCCGTGCCGGATG
>SLDM01000138.1 GCA_007125255.1 Phycisphaerales bacterium | reverse complement strand
AGAACGGGGCCATAGAACGGGGCAAACTTTCCACCGGGCGATCACTTCTCCCGGTGAGGAGGTGGTGAGGTGCGAATGTCCGGGCAAGCTGCGTCGTTTCCTTTCCCGCTCCCTGGCCTTCGAACTGGTCTTCGAACTGGCCTTCGAACTGGTCTTCTGTGGGCCCTGCCCCTCGCTTCACCTCCCCGGGCCTTTGTCCTGGCCCTGCCTTCCCGCCGTCCCGCCCACTCCGAATCCCGGACCTTGGAGGCAAGCCCCCCCCGGAGACCGGTCCCCGGTGGCCGGTCCCCAGTGGCGGTCCCCCGAGGCGGCCCCCCGGAGGCGTGCACTCTCCGCTACCCCCCGAACCGGCTCCCCGCAGCAGCCGTTACCAGACAGTCTGCCCCCGGCAGCGGCCGGATCAATCGATTTTGGGCATACTCCGGCATTTTCGGGCCGAAGCCGGCAATCTCCGGCAGACGCCGGCGCGTTTTCGAACCAGGCATGCTCTGGCCGGCATTTCCTGGCCGGAATATACCGAGGAGTTTTCGGCGCTGCCGCTTCGTTTGCCGCCGGATTGCTCAGGTTTGACCGCCGGAACGGACGATGGTGAGCGAAGGTGCCGCTGGCAGCCTCTCCCACCCGTCCCGGCGGGATCTCCTGATATGATTGGGTTCTCATGCGCACCCTCCGCCCACGCGTCTGCTCTCTGCGCTTCCTTCGCCGGCTCCGCCGCACCATCGGAGTGGTGGTCTGTCTCACGGCGGGAATGCTCCTCGTGCCGGCCGGTGCGGCTGAGCCGAACCCCCCCCGTCCCGCGCTCCCGCCGACGGAGCGGTCCGAGGACGGAACGCAGATTCACACGATGCCGACCATGCTCCTGCGCGAAGGGAGTGTGGCGACACAGGTTCGCGGCCGCCTGGAACACGATGAAGAAACCAGCCGGTGGCGGTTTCGGATCGATGCGGACCATCCCGATTTCTCCCGCTTCACGCTGCAACTGCTGCCCAATCTCTACCTCGGCGAGATGCGTCAGGTCTATGAGAACGCGAACGATCAGGAAGTGATCTTCGAGGTCACCGGCGAGGTCACGGTGTACGACCGAGAGAACTACCTGCTGGTGCAGACCCCGCCGCGCGTGGTCGCCCAGGCCGCCCGCACCGACGATGAGGCAGACGATGACGATCGGGCGGCCGATCGACAGCGCACCGCCGCCGACCGCATGCGCGAAATGCGCGAGCGCGGCGGCGAGACCGCGCGGCGTCCGGATGTTGAAACCACCTCGATCGGGCACGACGATCGCCTGGTGCCGGAGGGGACCATCATCCTCCAGCGTCGCGCGCGGATGTCACGGGGAACGGGCGGTTCGTGGCGTGTCGTGTTCGAAGCCGACGCCTCGGGAGAAGCCGATCCGCCCATGACGTTGCTGCCTTGCCTGCTTCTGGAGCAGCTTGAAGTCCGTGCCCGTCGAACCGGAGGGCGTGAGCCGATTCTCATCAGTGGACGGGTGACGGTCCACCGTGGGCGCAACTATCTCCTGCCGACCAGCTACCACCTGCCGCGCAACCGGACCGAGTTGATGCCCTGACCGGTCGGTCGTGCCCGGCCGTGAGATTCCTCTCCCGTGACGCGATCCGAAGATCCGCTTCCCGCCGATGCCGCTTCCGATACCGCGGGTCTGTTCCTCGGTTGGGAAATGGTCGATCTGCCGCTGCTCATCCTGTTGCCGGTGTTGCTGATCGTAAGCGCGTTCTTCTCCGGTTCGGAGACGGCGCTGTTCAGCATGACGGGGACCGAGCGCATGCAGTTGCGGCGAAGCGGCTCGATCGTCAGCCGGTCCGTCGAAGCGCTGCTCGGTCACCAGCGGATGCTGCTCATCACGGTGTTGCTGGGCAACATGACGATCAACGTGCTGTATTTCGTCATCAGTTCCGTGCTGATGATGCGCGCGGAGGTGGGCGTGATCGGCGGCCTGTTGCTCGCGTTCATCACCCTCGTGGCGATCGTGCTGTTCGGCGAGGTTCTGCCCAAGATGCTCGCCAACTCGCGTCGACTCCTTTTCGTATCGATCGTCGCGCCGCCGCTGTTCACGCTGCACCGGCTCATCGCGCCGGTGCGCATCCTTCTGGATACGCTTCTCGTCACGCCGTTGAGTCGCCTGACTGCACCGCGTGAAAAGCCGCCGGTACTCAGTGAAGAGGAACTGCGTACGCTGCTGGAGATTTCAAGTGAACAGGGCGTGATCGACCAGGAGGAGCAGCGGATTCTTCTGGATGTGATTTCGCTTGGTCGATTGCGGGTCCGGGACGTGATGACGCCGCGCGTGCGCATGGTGGCCGTGCCCATCCATATCTCGCGGGATTCGGTGATCGAAACGGCGCGCGACAGCGGCCACGCGAAGCTGCCGGTCTATCGCGGAAGTATTGACGAGATCGTCGGCATCCTGCCGGTGAAGGCGTATGTGCTCGCGACGCGCGAGCATCGCGTACCGATTCGCCGCGTCATGCAGAAGCCGCACTTCGTCCCGCTGCACGCGACCCTGGAGCAGTTGCTCGAACATTTTCGCCGGTGGACGTCGCGCTCCGCGATCGTGGTCGATGAATACGGTGGTACGGCGGGCATCGTCACGCTGGAAGACGTCATCGAGCGGCTCGTCGGTGACCTGGTT
>SLDM01000088.1 GCA_007125255.1 Phycisphaerales bacterium | reverse complement strand
TTTGCCGGGCGTCCTCCGGGGCGTCCTGAACGCGGCGATGAGCGATGCCATCTGGTCGCGCGGGCGGATCGCGGATGACAGTGAGCCAGGGAGACGTTTTCCAGGATCAGATCCGGGCGAGCAGAGCAATAACCGCGGAGGACGCGGAGAGCGCGGAGAGAACGCGGAGTGGGACGAGAAGACACGCTGGCGGGTTCAATGGCAGCGCTTCAGGAATCGGCGAGAGTGACCGGAAGGGATGAGAGCGTTCAGCGAAGGAATCCGGAGAAGGGCCGCAGGCTGACGCCTCCATGCTCCCACTCCATCACTGCCATTCTCATCTCCTTTGCCCATCTCCGCGTCCTCCGCGCCCTCCGCGGTGAATCTCCTTTCACGCCCGAAACTGATCCGGAATTCGTATCACTCACCGCGGGCAAACTGGAGCACCGGTTCGCCCTCTTCGTTCTTCAGGATCAGCAGCCCTTCGTCCAGGCGATCACCGTCGAAACGGGACGCCTCGTTGAGCGCTTCAAAGTAGTCCCGTTCGATCTCCATGAGGCGGGAGGGCCCGGCCATGCGGGTAGCGGCAATCGCGCTGACGCGAAAGGCGTGCACCCGGCGATCAGTCTGGTCCAGCGCGGCGTTCCACCGGTTCACCCCGCCCGCGCCGGAGAGCGATCCATCTTCGGCGATCGTCATCGAAGGCAACTCCCGGACTTCCATGCCGCCGATGCGTTCGATCACCGACTCACCGCGAATGTCGCGCAGGGACCACGTGCCGATGAGCTGCGCGTTCACGCTCGGACTCTGCGCGATGCCGTTGGTCCGGGGCCGCTCCGATGCGGCGCAGCCGGGCATCGGCGCGAAGAGGACCAGGAGCATGAGAAGCGGGAGCGCGGCAGCCGCGGCGGTGGTCGCGGCGCGGGCAGAAGTGAGGGAAGGGTGATGGTTCATGCGGCAAGCTCTCGAAGCCGGACGTGGCGAAGCCGGACGTGGCGCGCTGGAACCGTCAGTTCGCCGCGCCGGCCGTTTCCTTCGGTTCGGACTTTTTCTCCGCGCTCGCTTCGACCTTGCCATAGGTGCGCGCCCGCGGCTTGACCAGTGAGGATTCGACCGACTCGTACCAGAGCTTGTGACTCCCGTCGCCCTTCTGGTATTCCACGACCGTCGTCTTGAGGAACTTCTCATCGTCGCGTTCGGGGTAATCGGTGCGGTAGTGAGACCCGCGCGATTCCTTTCGCTCGATGCCGCCCTTCACGATCACCTCGGCGAGCTTGATCATGTCGCGCAGGGCACGGGCGTAGGAGAGGTTCTGGTTCGTCCACATGCCGGTGTCGGAGAGGCGCAGCTTCCCGGTGCGCTCCTTGAGCTCGGCGAGCTTTGCCAGCGCCCGGTTCATGCGGTCTTCGGTCTTCACCACGGTGGAGGACTCGGTCATCTCGACGCCAAGCTCGGTCCCGATCGTGTAGGGATTCTCATCGCCGTTGCCCTTGATCAGGGCGTGGGACTTCTCCTCCTCCTGCTTGACGAAGGCGTCGTACACCGACTGCTTGACCGCTTCCGCGCCTTCGGCGACTTCTTCGCGGACGTAGTTGGCCACCCCCGCGCCGCAGAAGAGCCCGTCGAAGATGCAGGAGAGCAGGGCGTTCGCGCCGAGGCGCGTGCCGCCGTGGTACTGGTAGTTGACTTCACCGAAGGCGTAGAGCCCCCGGATGTTGGTCATCATCGAGTTCGGAGCGCCGAACTCCAGGCCGACCTCCGGCCGGTCGCCGGGGTTCCACGTGCCTTTTTTACCGAACTCGAGCTCGCCCTTCCTGACGCGCTGAAGATCCGGCCCCGGCGTGTAGGTGGTCCACATGCCGCCCATCGAATAGTGCATGCCGGGGAAGATCTTCATCGGCACTTCGCAGGGATCATCGCCGACGAACTTGCGGTAGATCTCGATGATGCCGCCGAGCTTGGTTTCGAGGTAGTCGCGGTCCATGTGGGTCAGGTCGAGGTAGACCATGTTCCCGCCGCCGATTCCGAGCCGCTCGTTGACGCAGATATCGAAGATCTCCCGCGTCGCGATGTCGCGCGGCACGAGGTTGCCGTAGCTCGGATACTTCTCTTCGAGGAAGTAATACCGCTCCGCTTCGGGGATCTGGCGCGGATCGCGCCGGTCACCGGCCTGCCGGGGCACCCAGACGCGCCCGCCCTCGCCCCGCGCGGATTCGGACATCAGCCGCAGCTTGTCCGCGCCGGGAATGGCGGTGGGGTGAACCTGGATGAACTCGCCGTTGGCGTACCACGCGCCGGCCTGGTAGCAGCGCGACGCCGCGCCGCCGTTGCAGATCACGGAATTCGTGCTCTTGCCGAAGAGCAGGCCGCAGCCGCCGGTCGCCATCACCACCGCATCGGCGCGGAAGGCGCGGATCTGCATCGTGCGCATGTCCTGGGCGACGATCCCGCGGCAGACGCCGTCATCATCCACGACCGGCCAGAGAAAATCCCAGAACTCGTACTTGTTGATGCGGCCTTCGGACTCCCAGCGGCGGGTCTGCTCATCCAGCGCGTAGAGGAGCTGCTGCCCCGTGGTCGCGCCGGCGAAGTGGGTGCGCTTGAAGAGCGAGCCGCCGAAGAGGCGCAGGTCGCGCTGGCCTTCGAAGGTGCGGTTGAAGGGCACGCCCA